>CAYTXN010000224.1:0-5703 GCA_964441195.1 uncultured Limnohabitans sp. | reverse complement strand
TGCCGAAGTAGTTGTCAAAACCGCTGGAACCCGATCCAAGGTTAAAATTTCGATTATCCAGCAGATTGACCGCAAAATCGACCTGGATGAGATTGCAGAAAATCTCAATTTTACCATGGGTGAATTGCTCCAAGAAATCGAGCAAATCATCTATAGCGGAACTAAACTTAATATCGATTACTACATTCATCACATCATGGACGACGAGCGGGAAGACATCCTCCATGAATACTTCATGAATGCAGAAAGCGATCATATAAAGGCGGCATTGGAAGAGCTGGGAGACGAAGACTTTGCAGAAGATGAACTGCGAGTCTATCGAGTCAAGTTTATCTCAGAGCACGCCAATTAAACAAGAAACGAGTCCATGAATATACTTTTATTGGGTAGTGGAGGCCGAGAGCATGCCTTCGCTTGGAAGATTATACAAAGTCCGCTATGCACTCAGCTCTATGTTGCGCCGGGAAATGCCGGAACAGCCGAAATCGCCAAGAACATCCCACTTTCAGTCACTGATTTCCAAGGAATACATCAATTTGTCCTCGACAAATCCATAGATATGGTGGTCGTTGGACCCGAAGAACCATTGGTGAAAGGGTTGGTTGATTTCCTTCAATCAAAACCTGATACTGCTGAATTACCTATTGTTGGCCCCTCTCAACTGGGAGCGACTTTGGAAGGAAGTAAAGATTTCTCCAAGCGATTTATGCAGCGGAATAATGTTCCGACTGCAGCTTATGAAACCTTCACTGCGGATCAAATTGATGCTGGATTAGCCTATTTAGAAAAGCAAAATCTGCCGATCGTACTGAAAGCTGATGGCCTGGCCGCTGGAAAAGGTGTATTGATTTGCTTGAATATCGAGGAAGCAAAAGAATCTTTGAAGGAAATGCTTTTGGAAGCAAAATTTGGAGATGCTTCTTCAAAGGTAGTAGTTGAAGAATTCCTCAGCGGAATCGAACTTTCGATTTTTGTGGCCACAGACGGTAAAAGCTATAAAATTTTGCCTGAGGCGAAAGATTACAAGCGAATCGGCGAAGGGGATACCGGGCTAAATACAGGAGGAATGGGTGCTGTGAGTCCCGTGATTTTCGCCAACGAGGATTTTCTAAAAAAAGTAGAGGAAAAAATAGTAAAACCCACCATTGCTGGACTGGAAAGGGAAAACATTGATTACAAAGGCTTCCTATTCATCGGATTAATGAATGATGGCGGAGAACCCTCTGTAATTGAATACAACGTGCGAATGGGCGATCCCGAAACTGAAGCTGTGTTACCAAGAATTGAAAGCGATTTTGTCGGTCTTTTAAAAGGAATAGCTACAGGGACTTTATCAGAATACGAGCTCAAAATTTCACCAGACTACGCTACTACAGTGGTCATGGTCAGTGGTGGATATCCCGAATCTTATGAAAAAGGCTTCCCGATTTCGTTACCTTCACAGACTGAAGGAAGCGTTATTTTTCATGCTGGGACTGCAGCAAATTCTGAAGGGAAAATTACAAACCAAGGCGGCCGAGTCATAGCTGTGACTGGCTTTGGTAAAGAATTAGAGGAAGCTTTGACTAATGCCTTTCAGACCGTAGAAAAAATAAGCTGGGAAAAGGCCTATTACAGAAAAGATATCGGACAGGATATCTTAAAATTGATTCATTGAACCCAAAGAACTAACCGAGGCGGAAGCCCTTACGATATATTATGGCTGGATGTAGTACTTGCTCCACCTCTTCAGGAGGTACCGGCGGATGCCAAAGTAATGGCAGTTGCGGCACGAGCGATTGCAATAAAATGAACTCTTTTGACTGGCTTTCCCATATGGGAATTCCTCAGATAGATAATTTTGATCTAGTTGAAGTCAAATTCAAAGGAGGACGAAAAGAATATTTCCGAAATGTAGATTACCTATCACTTAATACAGGAGACCCTGTGGTCGTGGATGTACCAAGTGGCCATCACATTGGATATGTTTCACTTCAGGGAGAATTGGTTCGCTTGCAGATGCAAAAACGAAAAGTTCGAGATGATGACAACATCACTCGGATCTATCGAATAGCCAATCAAAAAGATATGGAAAAGTGGGAGGAAGCCCGAAATCGAGAAATCCCGACCTTATATCGCTGTAGACAAATCGTCGAAGAATATAGACTTCAGATGAAAATGTCTGATGTAGAATACCAAGCAGACAACTCAAAAGCTACATTTTATTACTCTGCTGAGGACCGAGTTGACTTCCGCGAATTGATCAAATCACTTGCAGGAGAGTTTAAAATCCGCGTAGAAATGCGGCAGATTTCGCTTCGACAGGAAGCGGGAAGATTGGGAGGAGTAGGTGTCTGTGGACGTGAACTATGTTGTTCCACTTGGTTGGTAGATTTCAAAAACGTTTCCACCTCGGCAGCAAGATACCAAAACCTATCGCTAAATCCTGGAAAGCTAAGCGGGCAATGTGGTCGGTTGAAATGCTGTCTTAATTATGAATTGGATACGTATATGGATGCTATCAAAGACATCCCTCAGGTCGAAAAACCACTTCTGACAGAATCAGGACCTGCCAAGCTTCAAAAGACGGATATCTTCCGAAAACTGATGTGGTTCAGCTACAATAGTGACAATGATTGGCATAGTATCACTTGTGAACGTGTCAAAGAAATTCAGGCTTTAAACGCGCAAGGCATCAAGGTTTTCACACTGCAAGTAGACAATTCCTCAGATGTAGTTGACCTTGCAGCACAATCCACTAGAGAATTGGAGCTTCTGGATAAGAAGTTTACCAAAAAGAAAAAGAAAAAACCTAGAAATAAATCACGTCTGGAAGGCACAACCAACGATGATGCATCAAAACCAAGTGCATCTGCTAATCCTAATACTCAAAAACCTCAGGCTCCTCGTCCCCAAAACCGGAGAAATAATCCTGGGAATGCCTCTCAGACAAGAAATGCTTCTCAACAAAAAATGCAGAATCTAGAATCTATCCCAAAGACTGATTCAAAAGACGGCAATGAGCCAAGGAAGAAAAGAAACAAAAATCGCAACAGACCCAAGCCAGGGTCAAGTGTCGATTCAAGCCCAAAAGTTCAAAATCAGGAAAATAAACCTACTGAAAACAAACAACTGGGAAACCGTAAATTTCCACCAAGGAGGAATCAGGGACCAAACAATGGAGGCAATGAATAAACCCTTGGTTTTAATTAGTTTAGCTGTACTATTTTTATCGAGTTCTTGTTCGGGAGATCGAGTTTATGAAGAATTTCATTCTTTCACCACCCAATCATGGGATGAAAAAGACAGCGTTGTTTTTGACCTTAGCGAATTGAAGCTAAAAAGTGGTACTAATATGATCGGGATAAGATTCACAGAAGTTTTTCCTTTTTCTAATTTTTACGTCAGAGTCATAAGCGAGGATTCTTCCGGTGTAATCTTGGACAATAAATTAATCAATATCCCGCTTTTTGATTCAAAGTCTGGAAAACCAAAGGGGAATGGATTTGGAAGCACATATACCTTTTATGACACCTTGCCTTTTCAGATTTCGGAAAATACAAGCAAACTGATATACTTACAATATATGAGGCAGCAAAACATACCTGGAGTCGAAGCAATTGGATTTAAAATCCTTAAATAATAATGAGCATCTTCAATTGAAGATGCTCATTTTTTTTGCGTGCTGTCGGATGACAGAATCCAATTCCCTGGTAAGAGGTTTTAAGTAGCCAAATAATTTTTGATTTTCTACATCCAACTGCTTGAAATCCATCAACTCAAGGATTCCCATCATCGATGATAGTGGGCCACGAAGAATATGCGAAGGACTCAATGCGAGTTCTCTCAAGCGCTCATTCTCCCGCTGAATATTGATCATTTGTGACTTTTCGGAAGTGGTTTCCACCACTTGTATCATCACGCCTTCGAGTTGATTATGAACATCCAAAATGGGCTTTGTTGTTGCCTTCCAAAATGAAAATTCATGTTCTGGCATTAACATTTTTAGCTCCACCTCAGAACTCTCCCCGTTTTGTGAACCTCCAATGGCAGCAAGGAGTTTGGAAAATCGCCTTGGCTGATCCGGAAAATTCATTAAAAATCCTTCGGAATAAGCCCGCCCTTTCCAAATTCTACCTAAATTTTTGGCAGCTTCATTTTGTTGGATAAGCTTTCCATTCATACCTAAAACAAATACCGCCCCAGGAAATAAAGAAAGCAGGTGGCTAGGAATCAGTGGTTTTTCAGGCTTAGGGTAAAATGGAAGCGCCTTTGGCATCAAGAATAAATGATAGCCTTTTGATGAAGAGGTCATCAGGGCAGCCAATGCTTGCTTTTCTTGATTTGTTGAGTGTATCAAAAAACATTTGGGTTTGTCTCCAAAATTAAATTGGGACAACATTCCATTAACTTGATTAATATTTTGGAAAGAAAAAACTTCTAAAATAGATTTATTAGCCCAGTTTTCGTTTTCGGGATCAAACCAGTCCAAGACTCTTTCATCCCATGAATTAATTTTGAATTTGTTGTCGAGTAAGATTTCTCCAAAGCCAAGAACATCCACCAGGTTATTCCAAGGCATATCCTGTTCCAGAAACTGCATTCCTACCCCAATTCCAATAATCCCCGAAATATCCATGTCTGGTGTAGTCACCACTGAAAACTCCCACCAAACTTGTGAAAATCCACTACCTTGCAAGGCAGGATGATCAAGCATCAAATGCCTTCTGATTTTCGGAGAGCCTAACATCAGCTCAAGCGAATAGTTAAATTCTTCCTTAGAATTGGAAGTGAGAAAATCAGAAAATTGAAGTTCCGAGGCAACGGTACTTATTTTTTCAAAGCCTCTATTAAAACTCAAAATTTTCCCTTCAACATCCGCGACAAAGAGGAAGAAGTGGCGAGATTCCATTAAGAAATCAGGAATTAGACTTTCGATACTATCTGTACTGATCAAAACTTTCGGCTGATAAATGGGAGACTATCCGAAATTTGAAGAAAAAATTTTATTAAAAAAAAATGTCGCAACGAAGAATTATATACCATTATTATCTACAATTCGATATATTATTCTAATCAGGACATAAAAAAGAAGGTGCATAAATGAAAAATGTTCTTCATCCCAGAAAAGTGGGAAAAATTTATTTTTAATTTTTTTTCAAAAAAAAATCAAATCCCGTAAATGGTAAATGATTTGCACCTACACTTGTTGGAATCTTGTCTCGGAAAAATCAGAATAATTAATTTCCTTGACCATGAGGATCAAGGCATTGGCTAAGTCCTGTTTGCAGGTACACACTTTGTACTTCCATTCCCTTTTAGTGGAGTACTCTAATTCCGCTGATCCAAAAAATCTTTGAATTTCCTCCAAAGAATCCGAAAAAACGGAAATACAACCATTAATTCGGCCGCTATCTTCGATCAAAAAATCACAAGTAGAAGTTTGAATAATCATATTTTAATCAGGTTTCTGTAAAAGTAAGCTTCTCCTCTTTCAAAAAAATACCCAGTACTGGGTATTTTTCATAAAACATCAAGAAATATTGAAGTTGATTTACAGGCTATTAATCACATTTTTTTGAAAGAGATAGAGTTTAGTCTTTTGGGTTTGCTTAAGTCTTTCCAATTAAATTATATTTGCATCACTTTAGCTGAAACGCTAACCGGACTAGAGGGTTGGGTGAGTGGCTGAAACCAACAGTTTGCTAAACTGTCGTACGGGTT
>CAYTXN010000223.1:0-5728 GCA_964441195.1 uncultured Limnohabitans sp. | reverse complement strand
CGATTGATCAGATCATCAATTCAGCTGCAAAAATGTACGCGATGTCCGGTGGAGCATATTCTGTTCCAATTGTATTCCGTGGTCCCACAGGAAATGCAGGCCAACTTGGAGCAACGCACTCTTCCAATTTTGAAAATTGGTTTGCAAATACTCCGGGTCTAAAAGTGGTCGTTCCATCCAATCCATACGATGCCAAAGGACTTTTAAAAGCCTCAATTCGTGACCCAGATCCGATTATTTTCATGGAATCTGAGGTGATGTATTCCGACAAAGGTGAAGTGCCTGAATCCGAATATTTGCTTCCGATCGGTGTTGCTGATGTTAGACGCAAAGGAAAAGACGTAACCCTCATTTCATTTGGGAAAATGATGAAAGTAGCACACGAAGCCGCTGAAGAAATGGCGAAGCAGGGAGTGGAGTGTGAAGTCATAGACTTAAGAACCGTTCGACCAATCGATTATGCAACTTGTATTGAATCTGTGAAAAAGACCAATCGAGTGGTAATCGTTGAGGAGGCCAATCCTTTGGCAGCAATATCTTCGGAATTAACTTACCATTTCCAGCGGTATGCATTTGATTACCTAGATGCTCCGGTCATCCGAGTAAACTCTATGGATATTCCATTGAGCTATGGACCAAGCTATATCGAGGCTACGCTTCCAAATGTAGCGCGCACGATTGATGCCATTAAAAAAGTAACATATAAGTCATAATTCACCCTTTTAGAATTAAAAAGCCCGACTCATCATGAGCCGGGTTTTTTGTTCCCCTTAGTTCTATCTTACGAGCATTAGACTCAGAATTCTTTTAAGAGTTTAATTGAGCAAAAAAAAGCCCGGACCTATGAAGCCCGGGTTTTTTGTTACCCAATCTATCTAATAAATTTTTTATGGTTGATTATGCCATCGCCAACTGTTGTGATTAAAAAACCCTGATTTTTGAGGTCAGGGTCTTTTGATTTTTATTTGTTTCGAACTGGTGCGGCACCTGCACCCTGCTCTTGTCCGGTATCTCCTCCTCCGCCATCTTTCAAGTCGTCATTATTGATCGACTTTCTTCTTTTAGGACGCTGGTCCATGGAGAGTTTTCCGATTCGGTAGCTGAAGTTCACTTTGAAGTTCATGTTTCTTGTAGCATTTAAGCTATTCTGAACGATTGTTGGAGTAACAATTTCGTTTTTGACGATAAACTCCTTAGCTAGGAAATTTTCAACACCGAAACCAACTGTTCCTCTTTTCTCAGCAAACTGCTTGTTCATGCTCAAACCATACACCGCAAATCCACCTGAAGTTCCCTGAAGCTGGACTCTCCTGCCTCTTGCAAAAGAGAACAATTGAACTTGCCAGTCTTTTGGAAGCGTGTAGTTTCCGAATATTCGACCACTCATTACAAAACCTTCATTTGATGCAGCAAACTGGGGGTCAGTCAACCCATTGTCTAGCATAGAGTAGAACAGGTCAAATCCACCGTTTAGCGAGAACTTATTGCTGATGTTCACATTTGCAAAAATGTTTGTTCCAATAGTTTGCTCTTGACCAATGTTGTCATACGTGGTTGAGATAATGCCATCGTCAAGTACATTTCGAATAGCCTGAATAGATCCTGTAGTATTTCTATAGAAGGTGGTGAAATTCAGCACAGTCCCTTTGATGAAAGTGCTGTAGCCCAATTCGTAGTTATCCGTGAATTCCGGATCCAGCTCGGGATTACCCTGAGAAATCTGAAGTGGGTTAGAAGCTTCGATGTTTGGGTTCAAGAACCTCAATGAAGGTCTTTGAATTCTTCTGTTGTATGCCGCCTTGATCATGTTGCCATTTTTCAATTTTCTTGAAGCATTAACACTAGGTACCCAAGTGCCATACGATGGAATCTCAGCTTCAAATTCAGTTCTGAAATCAGCATTGATGGTCGTGTATTCATATCTGACCCCTGGCTTCAATGTATAATTCTCCAAGAAAGCGAAAGTGTATGAAACATAACCCGCAGTTACATTTTGATCGTAGCTGAAGTCGTTGTTTCTAGAAGGATTCGGATCAACTATAAATTCTCCGGTTGCACCTTCTGCTTCGAAATAAGCAAAATCAGAATACGCCTTTCTTAAAATGTTTTTTGCACCATATTCCAGGATTTGATTTCCTTTTTCATCCAAAGGAGTCACATAATCCAATTGCACAGTAAACTCTTCATTTCTGCTTGGGTTATCATTCTTCAATCTGGAGTCGATTGTACTGAAATCATCCGTAAAGAGCGTATTGATGAAGGAATTTTCTCTGTTATTCCGGCTATACAGCGTCAGCAAGCTCAACTCTCTACCTTTTTTCTCAAAAGATCTAGTGTAGTTCAAACTTACATCCACCGAATTACTCAAGTCCTTTGTATCAGTGCTTCTAAGTCTATTACTGATCAAATCATTATTTCTAAAGTTTTCAGTCAAAAAATTTGTCTGCTCGTTATTTGAGTTTCTTATACCAAAGTTGATTGCACCAGTGATGAAGTTATACTCATTGATGTCATAGTCCACACCGAAATTATATCTTCCGAAAATGTCTCTTCGCTCAGTATCTGCAGACTGAAGTACTCTTGATATGGTATTATCTGGGTTGGTGATGATTTGTTCGTTTTCAAATCTTCCAAGCAAATTGTAACCTGCTCTACCAAATCCACCTAGACTAAATCCTAGTTTTCCTTTTCTTGCACTTCCTTGAAGACCTAGATTTGAACCTCTCAATCCAAAACCAGAATTAACATTCATGGTCACTCCTTGAAGGTTATTCTTTTTAGTTACGATGTTGATTACCCCTGAAGTACCTTCCGCATCAAATCTTGCGGACGGTGAGGTGATCACTTCGACAGCTTTGATCTCATCGGCCGGTATTTGCTTCAATGCATCCGCAATAGATGATGCAGCAATCGCAGAAGGTCTGTTGTCAATCAACACTAATATATTGCTGCTTCCTCTCATGGATACATTTCCTTCAAGATCGACAGATAGCATAGGTACTCTTCTTAATACATCTGTGGCATCTCCACCAGCAGTGGTTTTGTCATTTTCAGCTTTGTAGATCGTACGATCCACTCGCTCTTCTATCAGGTCTCGCTGTCCTTGGACAGTTACTTCTTCCAGCGCAAGGCCTTCGTCAGACATTCCGATTTCGCCAAGATTGATGTCTGCATCGGCAGAGTTGATATTAATCGTACGCTTCACTGTCTCGTATCCGAGGAAGCTCAATTGCAATTCGTAAGTCCCAGTAGAAAACCCTGTGATGAAGAATACCCCTTCGCCGTCAGCCACCGCACCAGAAGTGCTAAGGTCTGTACCTGCTTTGTAGAGTGCTGCTGTTGCATAACCAACCGGTTCGCCTGTCTTTAGATCTTTAGCCACCCCCATAATACGTGCCGGCTCTTTGCTTTCTCCGGTCTGCTGCGCAAAAGAAACAGTACCTCCGAAAAATGTGATTGCGAGAATTAGATTGAGTAATTTTTTCATCTGTTTGTTAAATTTTTTCAATTGTCAGATGGAATCTCGCATTTACATATTTCATCATTGAGTGGCGAAATTGTTAAGCTCGATTTCATAGTGTTGTTTTCCAATGTGGACTTCTGCCAATTGATACACCAAAGTTGGGGGCAATGTTTTGCCTTAAAAAATGTAATAGACCAGTAGGATCTCTTCATCGACAAAGACCACTAAAACCAAGACGAACTTCCTGTCATAGGTAATCTGTGGCTTTATCCTCACAATAGCGCTTTCCATGGGTCAAATTCACGTTTTGGTAGATTGTATTTGAGGGATAGCGGGAATTTGATTTAGTTTGGACACTGAAAATCAACCCTATGCTAGCAATTACCCCTAAAAAAAGGCTTTCGGTGATCGTACATATACTTGGCTGGTTTATGCTTTGTATAGTGCTTTTGCTGCTTTCACCTCTATCATGGAGAATGGGAGAGGTAGAAATACCAATGCAATTTTGGTGGAAGCAGGTTTTTCTTGTTTTGCTATTGATTACAATTTTTTACACCAATGCATCTTTAACAGTTCCCAAGATCTTACTCAAAGGAAAAAACTACCTCTACCTAATGATCATCATATTGGGCGGAGTATTTTTCTATGGTCTGATCATTTACTTCGAGCAGTTTACGCTCTACTCAGAAAAAATGTACCAGTTGTTCAATCCGGGAAAACCGTTTGATCCCAGTAGGAAAAGATGGTTGCCAGGTGATGTCTTTCAAATGATGCTTTACCTCGTGTCCATCGGATTAAGTACATCACTTGCTCTTGTCCAAAAGTGGCAAAAAGATGAAACACTCCGTCAGGAACTTGACAGACAGCGAATCAACACCGAGCTTTCCTATCTCAAAGCTCAGATTAACCCCCACTTCTTTTTCAATACACTCAATAATATCTATGCGTTGACCAATTTGGATGTGAAAAAAGCTCAGGAAGCCCTTCTGAAGCTTTCACGCATGATGCGATATGTACTCTACGAAAATCAAAAGAACGAAACACTTCTGAGCAAAGAGGTCAAGTTTATCGAGGATTACATCGAATTGATGAAGATGCGATTGACAGAAAAGGTCAAACTCAAAATAGAAATCGATAATCCCAAGGAAGATTTGGTCATCGCTCCGATGTTACTATTGCCATTTTTGGAAAATTGCTTCAAACACGGAATTAGTTCGCAGAAAGAAAGTGAAATCTTGATCAAACTTGAAGTGATGGGTAATACTGTGTTTTTTGAAACCAGAAATCACATTTTTCCGGTTAATCCTGATAGCCCCGAAGCGCATGAAAATGGGATCGGACTCACCAATACCCAGCGTCGTCTCAGCTTGATCTATCCGGAAAAACACCGGCTGAAATTTGGCAAAGACGATTCCAAAGAGGAATATTGGGTAAATCTGACCATCGACCTATCATGATCCTGAAATGTGTCGCAATAGACGACGAGCCGCTAGCCCTTGAATTGCTAAGCAAATACATAAGTCAAACTGCTTTCCTGAAATTGGAAGGGAAGTTTTCTAATGCAATCGAAGCCTTGAGTTTCATCAATCAAAATGAGGTTCAGTTAATCTTAATGGATATTCAGATGCCCGATCTTTCGGGAATGGAACTTGCCAGAATCCTAGACGGGAAAAAGAATGCTGATAAAACCAGAATCATTTTTTGCACTGCATATAATCAATTTGCGATCGAAGGCTACAAAGTAGAAGCACTAGACTATTTACTCAAACCATACAGCTACGAGGATTTTTTGGCCGCTGCGACCAAGGCTTATCAATATTTTGATCGGATTTTAAATGCTCCTTCGTTAAAAAGTTCTGAACCTTCAGCCCAGCAAGATTTCATTTTTCTAAAAGTAGAATACCAATTGGTCAAGGTTATGCTGAAAGACATAACCCATATCGAAGCATACAAAGATTATGTGAAAGTCCATCTAAAGTCCAAACCTAATCCCCTTCTTTCGCTCACAAGTATGAAAAACATGGAGGAATTACTTCCTTCGGAAAAATTCATGCGCGTCCATCGCTCCTTTATCGTGGCTTTGGATCATATTGATTCGGTGTCCAAAAATGTCATCCAAACAGGGCCTCACCACATAGCCGTTGGAGAAAACTACAAAGACCAGTTTTTGGAGTTTCTGAATAAGTGGATGAGTTGAGTCAGTGAGCAGTAGGCAGTGGTCAGTCGCAGTCGCAGTCACAGTGATTCGTCGCAATGTTCTGTTTT
>CAYTXN010000222.1:0-5745 GCA_964441195.1 uncultured Limnohabitans sp. | reverse complement strand
CCCGGAATTCCGGGACTTGTTAAAGACAATTATACGTAAGGGTTAATTTGGTTGATTGTTTGGTAAATCTAAAGAGGCGGATCTTGTCCGCCTCTTTTTTATTTCTAACCCTCCAAGGGTTCTGAACCCTTGCAGGGTTTTAGAGCAAATTAACTTTCAGTGATCGTATTCAATTTCGCAAGAAAGCTATTGTAATACTGTCTTCCAACTTGAATGATTCCTCCTTGAAGGAGCGTGATTTCTTTGGTATTAAAGCTTTCGATCTGTCCGAGGTGAACAATGTAGGACTTTTGAACTCGAAGGAATAAATGCGAGGGAAGAATATCCTCGATTTCCTTCATGGACTTTCTAATACTGTAATCTCGATTTTTAGTGAAAATTGTCACCATGTTGCCATTCGCTTCGATGTAAAAAATGTCTTCATATTTTACTCGTTCGAAAGCATTATCCGCTTTAATGAACACTGCATCGGTTACCAAGAAAGGACTTTCGTTTCCTGATTTTATCACCGCAGCTTCTGGTGCTGGCTTTGTCCGCTTGTTGTAAAGCACGATTTCCACAATCGCGTGAATATCGTTTGTGTTGAATGGCTTGACAATAAACCCAGCTGGGGAAATTCTTTTTGCTCGCTCAATGATCGTTGGATCACTGTAGGAAGTCACAAAAACAAGAGGCGCATCGACCATTTGCTTTACAATCTCTCCTAATTCAATTCCATCTTTATCGCCTTTCAACTTGATATCCATGAATATCAAATCAGGTCGATATTTTTTGATCACCTTGATACACTGATTGGCAGAATTTGCTATGTCGATATTTACATAGCCCAAGAGCTCAAGTATTTCCTGAATATTTTCTGCAATACTTAAGTCGTCTTCGACAATCAGAATTCGTTCCTCTTTCATATACTGAGCAATTGATGTGCTTTTTGGGGTTTAAAAATTTGGAGTCTCCGGTTTAATAAGCGGATAACCACTCTAAGATCAAAATTTTCTTCGGAAAATCAAATGCTTTTTTTTGCTTATGAAAACATCATAAACTCATCATTTCTTTGAAGCGCGCAGCTTGACGTCGGCTTACTTCAATCCGGTCTCCACCTTTAAGTGTTACAACGAGTCCTCCGTTGAACCAAGGCTCAATCGCTTCCACCCAACCGAGGTTGATGATATGTTTTCTGCTGGCGCGAAAGAAGGATTTTTCATCCAATCGCTCATCCAATGCATTCAGCGATTTATGAATCATCGGCTTGAAATTGTCAAAGTATACTTTGATGTAATTGCCATCAGATTCGAATAGCCTAACATTGGATAATCTTACAAACCAGCATCGGTCACCGTCTTTGACAAAAACCTGATCTTCCAAAGTCAATTTCTTTTGATTGACAAAGGAACCTTCCTCATCTCGCTTCGATCCACCTTCGATTTTTCCGAGCAACTTATTGATGGCATCTTCCAATCGCTTAGGTTCGATTGGCTTGAGAAGATAATCGAGTGCATTCACCTGAAAGGCCTTCAGTGCATATTCATCATAGGCTGTAGTGAAGATGACATGAGGCACATGATCCAGTTCTTCGAGAAGATCGAAGCCAGTCTTCTCCGGCATTTGAATATCCAGAAATATTACATCCGGCTGAAGTTGTTCGATTTTTTCTTTCGCATCATCCACATTTACAGCTTCGCCGACTACTTCTACTGTCTCAAGTTGATTCAATAAATTGATCAGTTCTTTACGGGCTAGTCGCTCGTCATCGATTACAATGGCTCTCATAGTTATTGAGTTTGTTATTCTAAAGTAACTCTTTGTTTTGGTATTTTTATTTCGGTGATCACGAATTGGTTCCCGGAATTGAATATCCGAAAGCTAGCCTGATCCCCATATAATAGCTTCAGTCGCTGCCTGGTATTTTCTATTCCATGACCCCCAATATCCTTTTTAGACTTTGGAGAATTGGGATTGAGGTAACCGCTATTTTTCACCTGAATATAAAGCTCTTCTTGCAACCCTTCCCTGCATTTAATCTCGATTAGGCCTCCTTTTACCAAATTGGAGATGCCATGTTTGATTCCGTTTTCCACGATAGTCTGCAGCATCATGGGTGGTATTTTATAGCTGTAAGCTTCATCTTCGACTTGATAAACAACCTCAAGTCGCTCCTCAAACCGAATGGATTCGAGTTCAAGGTAATCCTTGACAGTGGAAAGTTCATCTGCAAAGTCAATTACTTGCTTTTTGTCCATCATCAGGGAGAATCGGAGCATGTTCGAGATCCTCGTGATCGCTGATTTGGCTTTTTCAGGATCTTCATCCACTAAGGCCCGTACTGAATTCAAAGCATTGAATATGAAATGGGGGTTAAGCTGACTCTTCAGGTGGTTGAGCCTAATTTCATTAATTTTTGCTTCGTACTTGAGGCTGTTGTTGTAATTATCAAGGAAATGAAATAAAAAGTAAAGCAAAAACCAAAAAGCATAGTATAGAAAGCTAACAAACAAGTTGACTGCGATCACCAAAGACCTGAAATCCTCATCGGGTTTTAAGGTTCCAAATGCCAGATTGATTAGGATTTGTGCCAAAACATTGACAACAGCCAAGGCCAATAATGCCAAAATGGTCTGAATCAATAATCTGAATATTCCCATCTTGAACCACTCGTAGGACTTGACGAGATGGCGCATGGCATGCGTCGATAGCAGATAAAAAGACGCAAGCACCACGAATGCCCAAAGCTGCACTGCTGATATTCCCTGGGAAAGTGAGGCAAAAAAGATATTGACAAAGGCAAAGCCTCCCCAGCCCAAGAGCTGTAATGTCCAATAAAGCCTGACTCTATTCATTCCTACGTCAAAGTTAGCGAAGGAAGAGGATTGCCGGCCCTTAATTTGATAGATGGACGAGACACTTGATTTTCGTGTCAATTTCAGCGTTTTAGTTCAATCTTCAAGAATCTACCGGTATGACTTTTAGGGTGATTTGCTACCTCTTCCGGTGTTCCCTGGGCCACAATAGCCCCTCCTTTATTTCCGCCTTCCGGCCCGAGATCTATCACTCGATCAGCCACTTTGATCACATCGAGGTTATGCTCAATGATCAGGACTGTATTTCCCTTCTCCACCAGTTTTTGCAAAACACCCATCAAAAGATCAATATCTTGAAAATGAAGTCCCGTGGTAGGCTCATCTAGGATATAAAAGGTTCTTCCTGTGTCCTTTTTAGAAAGTTCAGTGGCCAGTTTTACACGTTGGGCTTCCCCACCGGAAAGTGTCGTCGCATGCTGCCCAAGTGTAATATAACCCAAACCAACTTCGCTCAGCGTTTTTATTCTTCTGAGAATTTTAGGTTGAAATTCAAAAAACTCAACTGCCTGCTCCACGGTCATATCCAGAATATCTGAAATGGATTTTCCTTTGAAGCGAACTTCCAAAGTTTCCCGATTGTAGCGCTTTCCTTTGCAGGTTTCACATGGAATGTGAACATCAGGAAGGAAGTCCATTTCGATCAACTTCATTCCGGCACCTTCACAATCCTCACATCGCCCTCCTTTGACATTGAAGGAAAAACGTCCTGGTTTGTAGCCTCTGATTTTGGATTCCGGCAGGTCAGTAAATAGTGTCCGTATGTCCGAGAAGACCCCAGTATAAGTAGCTGGATTGGATCTAGGAGTCCGACCGATTGGAGATTGATCTACTTCGATGACTTTATCCAATTCCTTGAGCCCTTCTATGCTTTTGAAAGGCATGGGATCTTTTTTTGAATTGTAAAACTCCCGATTCAAAATCGGATAAAGTGTCTCATGGATCAGCGTACTTTTCCCACTTCCCGATACCCCTGTGATTAGGATCAAGGTACCCAATGGAAGTTCTAAAGTGATATTTTTCAGGTTATTCCCGGTAGCTCCTTTCAGAATTAAGCTAGTTCCTTTTCCTTTTCTGCGCTCTTTAGGAATCGGTAAGCCAAGTTTCCCGCTCAAGTATTGAGCAGTCACAGAGCCATTGTTGAATATCTCATTGGGATGACCAGCAGCCACCACATGCCCTCCATGTCGACCAGCTCCAGGCCCCATGTCGAGGACAAAGTCAGAAGCAAGCATCATGTCTTTGTCATGCTCCACCACCAAAACAGAATTACCCAAATCCCTAAGGCTTTGAAGTGCTTTGATCAGCTTTTCATTATCCCGCTGATGGAGTCCAATGCTGGGTTCATCCAAAATATAAAGCACACCAACCAATTGAGTTCCAATCTGAGTAGCTAATCGAATCCGCTGAGCTTCGCCTCCTGAGAGTGTTCTCAAAGGACGATTGAGTGAAAGGTAACTTAATCCAATATCCAGCAAAAAGCCGATTCGCTTTCGAATTTCTTTCAAAACCTCTGCACCAATAAGGTTTTGCTTTTCAGTGATTCGGCTTTCCAATCCTTCAAACCATTCACCAAGGCTTTGGATGTCCATCATCGCCAATTCGCCGATGTGTTTTTCGTCAATTTTGAAATGCAAAGCTTCTTTTTTCAAGCGATAGCCTTCGCAGTCAGGACAAGTTTTTGTCACAGTAAATTCCGAAACCCAATCCTGGATTTTATCAGAGCTACCTTCTTGATATTTCTGAAGAAAATTTACTATGCCTTCGAAAGTGGTATTCCATTTAGTCCCGGGATATTTCACCGAATCGACCGCCACTTCGACTTTATCACCAAATAGTAAAACATCCACTACATGATCTGGGAGATCCTTAATCGGCATACTCATACTGCACTTGTAGTGCTTGAGAATCGCTTCGATTTTCTTAAAAATCCAGATATCCCGATATTCTCCCAAAGGAGCAATTCCACCTCTAGTTATACTCAAACTTGGATCTGGAATGATGCTTTCTCTTGTGATTTCTTCAATGATTCCTAAGCCATTACAAGTTGGGCAAGCTCCATAAGGAGAGTTGAATGAAAAGGCATTTGGAGCGGGTTCATCGTAAGAAAGACCTGTTTCTGGATCCATCAGGTACTTCGAGAAATGATGAACTTCACCATTTTCCTCACGGACCATTATCACTCCTTTTCCATGCTGAAGTCCTGATTTGAGTGATTGAGTGATGCGGAATCGATCAGATTCATCGGCAACAATACGATCAATTACGATCTCGATATCGTGGATTTTGTAGCGATCCACCTGCATTTTGGGCACGATATCCATCACTACGCCATCTACTCTGACTTTGGAAAAGCCCATTTTTCGAATCTGTTCAAAAAGCTCCCGATAATGGCCTTTTCGTCCTTTGACCACAGGAGCAAGGATGTATAGCTTTTTCCCCAAAAAATTTGAAAATAATTGATCGATGATCTGATCTTCCGTCTGACGGATCATCCGTTTTCCTGTCAGGTAAGAGTAGGCTTCACCTGCGCGGGCATAGAGTAGACGCATGAAATCATAGATTTCAGTCACAGTGCCCACGGTTGATCTCGGATTTTTTGAGGTCGTCTTTTGCTCAATAGCAATCACGGGGGAAAGTCCGTTGATTTTGTCCACATCGGGACGCTCCATTCCACCCAAAAACGAACGGGCATAGGCCGAAAAACTCTCCATATATCGGCGTTGTCCCTCCGCATAGATTGTGTCAAAAGCCAAGGAGCTTTTTCCACTTCCACTTAGACCAGTTACCACCACCAATCTATTGCGGGGGATCTTTACATCTATATTTTTGAGGTTGTGCTCTCGGGCTCCAAAAATTTCAATATATTCTTCCTGTGAAGCAGGGGATTGAC
>CAYTXN010000221.1:0-5760 GCA_964441195.1 uncultured Limnohabitans sp. | reverse complement strand
AGATTAAATGCTCGACCTCCTTTCCGTCGGATATCAAACTTCTGGAAAAGTGAAATCCGCTTTTGTAAAGTCAGGTCTGTGAATCCATCTCCATTGTTGTCAATTGGGTTATCGTACCAGAAGACATTGACTCCACTGAGTGATTGGATTGATTCCCCAATGGAGCTCTTGATTCCTACATCCGTATTCACTTCTCCCCAACCACTGGCAAACGCGTCCACAGATACCAATGGAGCGATTTCGGGTCTTTTAGTAATTACGTTAATCAATCCTCCCACTGCCTCAGAACCATAGAGTGTCGATGCAGGGCCTTTTACCACTTCGATCCGGTCAATCAAGGATTGTGGAATTCCAGTCAAACCATAGACCGTAGCCAAGCCGCTTACGATAGGCATCCCGTCGATCAAAATCATAGTGTATGGACCTTCCAAACCGTTGATATGAATGTCTCCTGTGTTGCAGACATTACAGTTGATTTGAGGTCGGACTCCATTTACGTTTTGAAGAGATTCAAAAAGCGAGGGTGTGGGATTGGCTCTAAAAAAGGCAGCTTTATACACTTCCACGGGCACAGGGCTATCGAGCTTAGAAACTTCCTGCATCGTGCCACTGACCACCACTTCATCCAATGAACTGTCCAATTCTTTCAGTTCCACCAAAAGTTTGCCGTCAGAATTTGGAATTTTTATTTGCTTGCTTTCGGTCAAAAACCCAATTCGAGATATCTGAATCTGATAAGAACCGGGAGTAACATCACTAATTCTAAAAAACCCCAAGCTATCTGTTACCGCCCCTTTTTTAGTTCCCTTAAGTATCACATTGGCAAATTCCAATGGCTGGGAATTAGCCAAAACTTGCCCCTCCAAGCTCTGCTGAGCTATGCTTTCTCCGATAAAAAGAAATGTACAAAGAAATAGTAAACCGACTTTTGACATGAATTCAGGTAATTAGATTTACAAAAGTAATAAGTTAGATCATTCTAACAAATTTGTTTTTCTAATATACGTTGTCGTACTTTTATCCGGATCAATTTCACAAGCATGGCTTCAAGTACTGAAGAAAATTATCTCAAGGCTCTTTACAACCTTTCGAATAACCAAGGAGAGGTCAGTATTTCAGATTTAGCGCATAGTCTGAAGGTGAGTATGCCCACAGCAAACAGCATGGTCAAAAGCCTTCAAAAGAGCAATTGGGTCGTCTATGAGAAGTATAAACCTGTCACCCTTACTCCAATAGGTCAAAAAGAAGCCGCATTAATCATTCGCAAGCATCGCTTGACTGAGATGTTTTTGGTAAAAAAGATGGGATTCGGTTGGGAGGAAGTACATGAAGTTGCTGAACAGATAGAGCATATTCATGCCCCGAAGTTTTTCGAGCGAATGGATGAAATGCTAGGACATCCGACTATCGACCCTCACGGTTCGCCGATTCCGGATAATCAGGGAAGGATGAAGGAATTTTCGTATACCCCTCTTTCCACCTGCAAAGCTGGACAAACTGTTCAACTCACCGCCTTGACCAACTCATCCACCGAGTTTTTGGAATTTTTGAACAGCAGGAAATTAGCTTTAGGAACAGAATTAAAAGTTCTATCTCGAGAAGCCTATGATCTCAGCTTAGTGGTCAGCTATACAAACCACCCACATGAGACTTTGAGTGAAAAGGTCTCGGAGCGGCTGTTGGTGAGGGTTTTGGAGTAAAAGAACAATCCATCTCAAAGCGTCCCACCTAAAATCATTACTTTGGTCGCCTGAATTGGTGAACCTAGGTCGGAATAAAAAAATTGATGAATATCAGAACAAGGATGGGTATGAAAAATCACGCAGCTGAATGCCTGTAATCAGAATGGAGTTTAATCTAAAATTACTGTATCGAATTGCCTTTTTCTTTAGCACAATCGGACTGATTGCTATTGTCACGGATTTTGGCTTTTCCCAAACCGAATTTTCTCAAAACCTTCTTGACGGCTTCTACTTTTTTGTCCTTGGTTTTGGATTGATTTCAACCTTTGCTCGATATTTTCAGAAAATCGTAGCAATAAAAAGGAAGGTTTTCATTTTTGATCTTTTGTCGATTGTATTTACGCTATGGGTTTTCTACATGTACCTATTTGTGGGAATACCGTTTGAGACAGATTTATTGCTAGAAAATCCAATCTGGGTCAAAATCGCTGTATTTATGACCTTTATCCGAGAGTTTTCTGAACTAAGGATAAACTTCAAAAGAACAGTTCTTAACCCAGCGCAACTTTTCATACTAAGTTTTTTGGTCATCATTTTAATGGGCGCATTCCTTCTCATTCTACCAAATGCAACCTATGAGGGAATTTCCTTTTTGGATGCGCTATTTACATCCACAAGTGCCGTCTGTGTAACTGGTTTAGCAGTGGTTGATACAGGTACTCATTTTACCAAGTTTGGACAGACCATTATAATGATTTTGATTCAAGTGGGGGGATTGGGTATTTTGACATTTGCCAGCTATTTCAGCTACTTTTTCAAAGGTGGCACCACCTACGAAAATCAATTGGTCTTGAGTGACATGACGAGTTCCAAAAAATTAGGGGAGGTATTCTCAACATTAAAATATATCATCTATATCACCTTCGGAATTGAGTTATTCTCTGGAATCCTGATTTACACAAGCCTTGATTCTTCGCACTTTGATTCACAGTCCGAGAAACTCTTCTTTTCTGCTTTTCATTCTATTTCCGCATTCTGTAATGCCGGATTTTCAACCCTAAGCTCAAGTTTGTATGATGCAGATTTCAAGTTTAATTATTATCTGCAATTAGTCGTCATTTTCTCATTTGTACTTGGTGGGTTAGGATTTCCAATTGTGGTAAACATCCTTTCATTTTTTCAATATAAGATTTCAAGATTATTTTCCTTCAGATCTGTCAAAAGCAAGCATCGTCCTTGGGTTCTAAACTTAAACAGCAGAATCACCTTAATCACGACTATATCAATTACTTCTGTCGCATTCGTTGGCTTTTTTATACTGGAATACAACAATACTTTGATGGAGCACAATGGCTTCGGAAAATTTGTCACTGCACTTTTTGGCGCCACCACGCCTAGAACAGCTGGATTTAATACCATTGACACCGCCGCAATGACTTTCCCCACAATTATGATGGTGTTCTTACTGATGTGGGTTGGTGCCTCCCCTCAATCTACCGGTGGAGGAATCAAGACCAGTACTTTTGCTATTGCTACATTAAATATTCTGAGCTTGGCTAAAGGGAAATCACGAATAGAAGTATTCAGAAGAGAAATTGCTGATGTTTCTGTGAAAAGAGCTTTTGCAATTATTTCATTGTCATTGATAGTAATTGGTTTTGCCATCATGCTGATTACTATGTTTGATCCAGAAAAAACATTGTTGGACATCGCCTTTGAATGTTTTTCGGCATACAGTACGGTCGGCTTAAGCCTGGGGATTACTGGTGTTCTAAGTGATCCTAGTAAGTTTATCATCATTGTCGTCATGTTTGTGGGACGAATCAGCATGCTTTCATTAGTCATAGCAGTGTTTAAAAAAGTCAAATACACCAATTACAGCTACCCAAAAGAAGAAATAACCATCAATTAAGAACCGTAAAAAATGAAATCAAGCATCAGAATATCACAAACTGGGATGATTATCCGAAATGCGAGATTCCATGTGACCATTGAAAAAAAATAAAATCATATGAAATATATCATCATCGGACTTGGAAATTTTGGTGCTTCACTCGCACAGAAGTTGACAGAAGAAGGCAATGAAGTCATAGGTATCGACAGAAATATGACCAAGGTGGATGCTAACAAGGAGAAAATATCCCATACCATCTGCATGGATTCTACGGACGAGTTTACGGTCTCCGGACTTCCGTTAAAAGATACAGACATCGTCCTTGTAGCTATCGGGGAAGATCAGGGAGCGAATATCATGACCACGGCAATTCTGAAGAATTTTGGAGTAAAAAGGCTGATCAGCAGAGCTATCAATCCATTGCACGAAAAAGTCCTTCACGCAATCGGAGTGGATGAAATCGTTCATCCCGAGGAGGAAACTGCAGAGCGTTGGGCCAAAAAACTTTGTCTGAACAATGTGGTGGATTCCTTTGAGCTAAATGACGACTACAGTATCATTGAAGCTAAAGTGCCACCAGACTATGTAGGCAAAACGGTGCGAGAAGTAGGTTTCAGAAAAGAATTCAATTTGTTGGTCTTGACCATCATCAAAAAAGTTGAGGTCAAAAGTAATTTGGGAAAAACGAGAATCGAAACTCAAATTCAGGGTGTTGCCTCTGCTGATAATCTTCTGGAACCGAATGATATTCTTGCCTTATACGGTTCCAACAAAGATTTACAAACTTTCCTGAAGCAGAAATTATAACCTTGTTATCTGGTCGATTTTGCTTTAAATGTATTAGCATTTGTCGATCGAATGATCCAAAGCCTAGTCTTAGCAGACCTGATAAAATGAAAACCTCACTGTTTTTCACCCTATTTTTATTTGGAGTCAATTGTTTTGCCCAAACTCAAAAAGACAGTGTTTGGGCTCAAAAACCAGAATTAAGCATTTCAGGATTTGCAGATGTATTTTATGTGTATGATTTCAATCAACCACGGGGCACTGAAAGGCAAGATTTTTTATATAATCACAACCGCCACAACGAGTTCAATCTCAACTTAGGGCTAGTCAAACTAGGTCTGGAACACTCAAAGTACAGGGCTAATATTGCTTTGCAGACAGGGACTTATGCCAACGACAATTACGCTGCGGAACCCGGGGTTTTACAGAATATTTTTGAAGCCAACATTGGAATTTCACTCAATCAAAAAAATAATCTCTGGCTGGATGCTGGGATTATGCCTTCTCATATCGGCTTTGAAAGTGCAATTTCTATAGATAACTGGACCTTGACTCGTTCGTTATTAGCCGAAAACTCGCCCTATTTTCTCACAGGTGCGAAATTGACTTTCAACCCAACAGAAAAACTGGAACTAGCAGGGTTGATCGTGAACGGATGGCAACGAATTCAAAGGTTAGAAGGAAATTCATTGCTGTCTTTTGGAACCCAAGTGAATTTCAGCCCGACCCAAAAAACCACCCTGAATTGGAGCACCTTCATTGGAACCGATGATCCTGATGAAACGAGAAGACTGCGGTATTTCAATAATTTTTATGGCCAATTTCAATTGACAGAAAAGTTTGGATTGATCACAGGCTTTGACATCGGAGCCCAGCAAAGCTTTAAAGGAAGTTCGGAATTTGACATTTGGCTAAGCCCAGTAATTATTGGGCAGCTTTCGATTGATCAAAGCTTGAAAGTAGGAATCCGTGCAGAGTATTACCAAGATAAAACAGGCATTATCATTCCGACTGGCACGGTAAACGGATTCCATACATCTAGTCTCTCATTGAATTTAGATTACTCACCCACTCCTGCTATTTTCTGTAGGATCGAAGGAAGGTGGATGAAAAGTGAAGAAGCTATTTTTGAAACCAAAACCAGCTTATCAACCAATAATTTCATTATTGGGACATCCATAGCGGTCAGGTTTTCGGAGATTTTATAGGGGCTGCCTCGTATTAATTTAACTAGCCATTAAAATGGCTGGCGATAACATCAGTCATGCCTATAGAATTTTTAATAGTTTTAACCCTCCCTGCATCCTGGCTGCTCGCTAGATTTGTCCACTGGACAAATCATTAACGCTCACCCCTCCCGTAGGGACGATTCATCTTCTAGCCAGAGGTTTCAACCTC
>CAYTXN010000220.1:4311-5777 GCA_964441195.1 uncultured Limnohabitans sp. | reverse complement strand
TGAGCCTTTTTGCTCCGAGCTTGCACCAATTTGCTTGGTGCTTGAACCTTTTAGCCCCGACTTTGGACCGTTTTTCTCAGTGCTTGAACCTTTTAGCTCCGCAGGTTCACCAATTTGCTCCGAGCTCTCGCCTTTTAGCTCCGACCTTGGACCATTTTGCTCAGTGTTTGAACCTTTTTGCTCGGTCTTCTGACCTTTTAGCTCGGTGCTTGAGCCTTCTAGCTCTGACTATTCACCTTTTTGCTCCGATCTTGGGCCTTTTTTGCAAATCATTTCTATCTGAAATCAAATTTTACTGTAACCAAACTGAAAAAATTGTCGGTTTTAAAAAAGTGCTATGGTTTCTATTCTTCAGTCAACCACGTACCTAATTTCTTGATCAAAGCAGATACCTGAATCTCATCCATGGGTTTTTCCCAAAAATCAATCACCACTTCGAATTCTTTTGATTTTTCCCGTTCAGCCTTGCTCAAGGAAGAGGTGACCATGACTACTTTGATGTCTGCATGATTGATTTTCTCAACTAAGAGTTCCAAAAATTTCCAACCGTTGATCTTTGGCATATTGATGTCCAAAAAAATCAAAATCTTACTAGAAGAGGTATCCAAAGGAAAAATGAATTCCAGCGCATGTGCTGCATCCAAAAAAGTCCTTGGGCTTTTGCTTAAGTTGCCTTCTTTGACAATGATTTTGTGAAGAAATAATACTCCTGGATCATCATCGATTATAAGGATCTTGGGTGTATTGGCGTCCATTAATTTTTAAGATTTTCAGATTTGGAATGCGTTTCCTTCACTATTTCGTCGAGTTGCTTCAAAGTTTCCAAGAGCTCGATCTCGAGTTGTTCTTTACTTTTTCCAACATCAGTATAAGTTGGATACTTGATTAATAATTGATTGATGCCCATAGCTTTGGTCAATGGTGCTCTCACCAAATGGGACTGACACCAGGTGATTTCTTTCAAAATCAAGTTTTGGTCCTCAATCTCCCGCACGGCATCTTTCAGCTTTTCATTGGTCTTACTCAGTTCCAAGGTCCTTTGATTCACCATGGTTTCCAAGTTATTCTTCATTTTACTATTTAAATAGTACTTGACCATAAAGTATACCAAAAGTACTCCCACGATAATTATAAAAATCTTAAAGGCTGTGGTCTCAATCAAGGTGGCTGAAACCACGATGGGTAGATTTTGGATCGTATCCAGTTTACCATATCGGAGTACCTTTATTTCAAGGTTGTAATTACCTGGTTTTAGACCATTGAACATGAGTTGTCTTTGGTCTTTGATCGGGAGCCAACTGTCTGTTTTGCTGTCTATTCTATAAAAGAGCGAATACTGGGAGGGGTTTTCAAAATCTATAAGACTAAATGAAACCTGAAACATACTCACTCCCTCAGGAATTTCGATTTTATCCTCAATAGGTATCTTTTGATCTCCAATTTGAAGTTCATCCCAAGTGAAATTG
>CAYTXN010000220.1:0-4211 GCA_964441195.1 uncultured Limnohabitans sp. | reverse complement strand
ATCCTCAATAGGTATCTTTTGATCTCCAATTTGAAGTTCATCCCAAGTGAAATTGACTGGCTCTGCTGCCTTGGAAGATAAAGATGAAGGGTCAATGATGCCAACACCTTCTACGGTAGGAATCCAGATTTTCCCTGAAAAGTCTCGAAGTGCAGCCGGAAAAATCAACCCATTCGCCTCCGAATTTGGCATTCCCATTCTTTGGTTATAAAGGGTCGTCGCAACGAAGAAATCTTTGTCGGTATTTTCCTTGAATCGTTCGAGTTCCGAATTCGATAAATATTGAACTCCGAAATTATTGCTAATCCAAATGCCCTCTAGTGAGTCACTGGTGATGCTATAAACGCTTTGAGATTTTAAGCCATTAGATTTTTTCAATGATTTAAATTTGCCATCCTTTAAGAGAACCATGCCCCCGTGCGTACCAAACCAGAGGTCGCCGAAATTATCTTCATAAATAGCATAAATTATATCCTCTCCAGGGCTAAGGGGCAAAGTTTGATTTTGAATGAATTTTCCGTTTTCAATTCTGAATATTCCTTGATTTGAACTACCAATGACAATTTGCTTGTCCTTCAATTCAGCGATGCTATTAAAATTGGTATTGGAGAAATATTCCGGGAGATCGACGATATGAAATATTCCATTTTCATCGAAGTAATGCATTCCACCATAGCGGGTCAAAATCCATAACCAATCCTTGGAGTCTTTAAAGATGGCATAGACATAGTTACTTTTGAGTCCCTCTGCTTGGGTGATTTTACCCACTACTTTGCGAGATTGGATATCGATAACCGAAATCCCTGATGAGGAGCCTGAGTAGATTTTGCCATCCAGTGATGCGATGGTGGTTACTCCGTTTTGGATCATACCGTCATTAACGGTCAGTGAGGTGATTTTCCCTTCTTTGATCCGATGCAAACCATCCGATCTGGTTCCAATCCAAATGCTGCTATCTTTTCCCTGAAAGATTGCTTTGATGTTTTTTTCTTTCAATGCCTCAAAACCAAGTTGATTCACTTTCGCAGGTTTGACTAAGGCTAGGCCTTTGCCCAAGGTTCCCAAGTAAAGCTTGTCTTTTTCATTGATTATTTTCCGAATCGTATAGTTTTTCAATTCGGGATAGGTATATCGAGTTACGCTTCCATTTTCTATTAAAATCAAGCCTCTTTCGAGTGATCCGCCCCAGATTCTATTACTAGAATCGGTAGTCAGGCTGCTTGGGTTAATGTCCTTAGCTTGATCGTACGAAAGGATGTTTTCCATTTCATAATTTTCCTGTAGAAGAAAAATCCCGGAGTCAGGAGAGGAAATAAAAATGGAGTCAATCGAACCAAAAACTTTTTGAACTGAAAAATTTTCTAATGAAATAAGAGTGGATTTTTTAGATTTCAGGTCAAGTTCATAAAGCCCGTGATTTGTCCCAACTAATAGTATTGAATTTTCAAGTGGAAAAAAGCTAAGGATTTCAAGTTGAATTTCGGGCTTCCAAAAATCAAGAGGACTAAACTTGTCATTTTCCCAAGTAAAAATTTTCCCGGCCTGAGTTCCGATTAATATATCTCCATTTTCATTTTCGGAAATAGCCCTAATCCAGGTGTTCTCCGTGATTGAGGAACAGTCAATTACTTTTTTGATATTTTTCTCCAAAAGCGCGATGCTTCGGTCAGATGAAGCCCAGATGCCGCCTGGAGTTTTGAAAAAAGTGTAATAGGTCTGTTCAAGCATCTCGGGGTAGGTTTCTTTGTCAAAAACCTTGGGCGAAACGCCATCAAGCCTGGCTAGACCTTCTTCCGTGGCAATCCATAAATACCCTTGATTATCCTTTTCCAAAGCGAAAACTGCATTTTGAGGTAATCCATTTGAGTTGTCCCAAATCTCCATGACATAATCTTTGGGCGCTCCAGTGGAGTCGCGAAAATAATCTCCGGATTGAGCTATGGTTTCTCCATGTCCAAAAAATAAAGGTGTCAGTTGGATACAGAGAAAAAATGAAAATTTGAGTAATAGCTGTGGGTTCAAAACTTCAAAAGAGTGGGGTGGTAGTGATTGGTTAGTTACAGGCTATGATTCTAGGCTGTTCTTGAAGAGATGTTAAGTTTATTTTTTGTTTGAAAGGAATGGTAATTCGAAATATAGGATAATTTTTTTTCCTCATTCTACACAATAAAATAGAAATTATTTCTGCCATCGGCTTCTCACTTTTTGAAGAATTTCACTCATTAATCGATGAGAAAACTCAAATACATAAAAGTGATTGTGTACAGAATTAAAGTAGCGCTAACTGTATGGAACGGCGGTTTGAAAGGAATGAATTTGTATTTACTAAAGGTGAAACTAAAGGTTGATTAAAAAAAATATTTATATCAAACCGTAATTGAATGGGTCAAAAAAGTTAATAAACTGCAATTCGAAAAGACCCTTAATCACCAGCGCACTAGCCCGGGTGAATTGGTAGTCAATTTATCAAGGCCGTTGTTTCCAAATTGATTTCATCATTCAATTGATTATCAGCATTTGACTTAATCAAAGTAAACTTAATTTTGAGTTTTTCAGAGGTAACTTATACTTTTTAACCACTTTTCTCAAAGAGCCTCCTAGTAGTTTATTTCAATTCCTTTTTTAGGAATTCCAAAACTTTTGTTCGGACTTCATCTCCGTCGAATAGTGGTCCGTAGTGAGGAGCGTTTGGTACAATGAAAATCTCATTTGGAACGCCCTTCAACTTCAGCCAGGAGCTTAAAAGCTTGGAGTGCTTAGGGTCGACCATGTCGTCATTTTCACCATGAATGATCAGTAATGGCGGATCATTTTTGTCCACGTAGGTGATTGGACTTGCGATTTTAGCCAAATCTGGACTTTCGATCGGAGTGGCACCAATCAACAAGGATTCTGGAGATTTTGGATCGATAGCACCCGGAAAAAGCGTTAGGTCCATAGGCCCATAAAAATCTACCACTGCTTTGAAAGAGAAAGACCTGCTTGTTTCAGGCATGAAAAACGCATCTACGTTATCATTTTTTGAAAGCCCTACCATGGAAGCCAGGTGTCCACCTGAGGAAAATCCCATCAAAGCAAACCGTTCAGAATCAAATCCATATTCCTCCGAATGATCATACAGAAATGAAATGGCAGCATTGCAGTCCAGCATCTGGGCAGGGAAAATTGCTTGCGTACTCCAGCGATGATCAATGGAAGCCAAAGCATATCCTTGGTTGATGATTTCCGCAATGGTCTGCTTCATGTAGCCCATATCCGCATATTTGTCATTGCTGAGCCAACCGCCACCATGTATCCAAATAACCAAAGGGACTTTCCCTGTAGCATTTGGAGGTAAATAAATGTCCAGCAAGTGCTTTTTGAGGGTACCATTAGAATAAGGAATGTTACCATGGAGCTTCGTTCCTGTCGGAAAAATGTCCATTACCCGATTGGTTTGGGCAAAAATTGAATTGGTCAAAAAGCCAATTAGGACTACGGCTAAAAAGAAAGAGGTTTTCATATGATTATAATTTGATTTTTGGCGGCCACATGGAATCTTTGCATGCATTCCCCGAAACCTATCGGGCCATCCCTCTGTGTGTCGCTTTGGGTCATGCCTGTCTGCCTCAGGCAGGCTCGATTTCATTAATCGATTTTTAAGGGTTAAGTAAATTTCCAGAAAAGGTAATTTTTCTTTGCCGTATTTTCTGATGGAATTAGTTAAAATCATTATTTTTTCTCTCTAACCAAATAAAATTTTGCAGGTGGAGGGAGCTGAATTCCTTAAAGTAGGAAAGCCAATGCAAGAGTGTTGGGTTAGTGATTATTTCGTTCCCGTTAATTTACATTTTGAAACCAGTGAGTAATACGTTTGATGTTTAGCACGACCTTTGTTATTGGTTATTTACTCTGCTTAACATCACCCCTTTTGTTATGATTTCAGAATCACAATTGATCGGACTTTCTTACGAGAAGTTTCAAAACTGGGAACAATCCGACTTGGCTAGCATCGCACATGTATTTGACGATCATAGCATTTTATTTTGGGCAAATGGAAAATCCCAGACTAAAGCTGAACTTCTCACTCTTTTCCATGACGGAAAAATCTCCATTAAAAACCTTCAACTTCAGAATACTTTTGCTCGAGTCTATGGTACCACCGGTGTGGTCCATGGAGAAGGAGAGGTAACCTTGACAGTAGAAGGGGAGGATCTTTCGGGAGAATTGAG
>CAYTXN010000219.1:0-5801 GCA_964441195.1 uncultured Limnohabitans sp. | reverse complement strand
ATCCTCCAGCTCCACGGTTGGAGGATTTTTTGTTTTTATTCATCCCAAATTTGGTTTCGAACCCAAACCTAAACTTTAAACTTTCGTCAAATAAACTAAACTAAATCTCACCCTATGTTTAAATCCCTGCTTCTTTTACTCGCAACATTTTCGCTTTCCACTTTTTCATTTGCTCAAAGCAAAAATGATGTGATGCATTTGATGGATGGACCCAAAGAAGTTCAAATCAAGGAGGTCGGCCAAAATCTCATCAAATTCTCTTATCCTCAAGAAGAAACGATTTATTCGATCAGCAAGCATCAAGTGAATAAAATTGAGTTTTCAAGTGGCCGGATAGAAAGTTTCGAAAGTCCTTTTAAGAAAATCAAAGGATTAGAAAATGCCGAAGATGTATTTGTTACTTACAATTTCGAAGAAGTCACTGGTTTGGAAAATATAGGTCAACTTTTTAGCAAAGCCACAGGAGTCACTTCACTTTCAAGCATGAATAATGTCAAAAACAGGTCACTTGATAAAATGAAGGCTGAGGCAGCTATGATTGGTGCAAATGTGGTTTTGATCGGAAATGCTAGTTCCAGAGGAAATACTTATGGAAATCAGAACGTACCCTCAGTTTCTACACAAACTGTTCTTTTTGGGCAGGCTTATAATTCTTTCCCCAGCAACAATGAAAAGTTAATAGACATGATAAGTGGGAAGCCAGTTCATCACTATCAAATTCATAGCCTCAACAGAAATGATTTTGGTCCGGAAATGGCCATCGCTACCAAATATGATTCGGATCGACGCCCGGTAATGACTGAAATCACCGAAGCCACTGAAAGAAACGGAAAGGTCTTCGCGAAAATCCCAGGATTCAAAAGTAAGACAGGTGAATTACAAGTTATCCGAGCAGATGAGACGCAAATCGTCCTAATGGAACAGACGAACAAGGTAATTTACAATTACATCTTCATCACCGAAGAAAGTGACATGCTTAAAAAAATTCCAAGGATATCAGGATATTAAAGAACTTAAAGAGGCTGGAGAAAAATCCAGCCTTTTGTTTTACCAGAGGTGGTGAACTTCTTCCTTAATATACTTTTCATAAATCCTTCGCGCCTCTTGAATCTGAACGGAAGTCAAAGTAGGGAGCTCCGAGGCTACAATATTTTTTTCAACCTGTTCCATACTGGACGCACCGGGAATGACTGTTCCTACTTGATCAAACATCAAAATCCAGCGGATGGCTTGGGCAGCTAATTCTTGATCTCCTGCAAATATCTCTTTCAATTCCTCAATCGCTGGAAATGCTTTCTCCAAAGGAACTCCAGAGAAGGTTTCACCTTTGTCAAAAGCTTTTCCGTCTCGGTTAAAGTTTCGGTGGTCATCCTTTTCAAACTTAGTTTCTGGAGTAATTTTTCCAGTCAATAATCCACTCGCCAAGGGAACCCGAACGATTAATCCAATATTGTTTTTGGCAGCTACATCAAAAAGCTCATCGGCTGGTCGCTGACGAAAAACATTAAAAATGAACTGAATCGTGGATACAATATCATATTTCATCGCAGCCATGGCCTCATCGATTCGCTCAACTGAAACTCCCATTGCGGCTATTTTCCCTTCCTTTTTCAAATCTTCAAATAAGCCAAAAATCTCATCTCGCTGATAAATAGGTCCAGGCGGGCAGTGAAGTTGTATCAGATCCAATTGATCCAAACCGGTATTTCTGAGGCTATCTTCTACATATTTTCGAAGGCGATCAGTGGTATAACCCTCATTGATGTGTGGTTGGATTCTCCGACCGCATTTTGTAGCCACATAGATTTTCTCACTTCGATCTCGAACAACCGACCCGACTGCAGCTTCACTCAATCCACCATCGTAGACATCCGCAGTGTCTACAAAATTAATCCCCTGATCAAAGGCTGAATGAAGAATTTGCTCAGCAGTATTTATGTCAAATGGCTTGCCCCAGCCTCCACCAACCTGCCATGTACCCAATCCTATTTCCGATACTTTCCAACCCGTTTTTCCTAATTTTCTGAAATTCATATCTTAATTATTATTCCTTTTGGATCTTCCTTAACGCCCATCAATATCTACAAGAAACAATGAATGCTAATTCATTCCTTTAATGACCACATTTCCGGTACCATCAGCCAAGCAAGGATATTGGAAGTCAAATTTTGCTCTTTTGGGATTGGAGATAGTAAAATAAAAGGCATCCAGAAACTTAATAGTTGACTTTATGTGCTTCTCGTCTACAAGTTCACTTTCGTTGTATAACGCGTAGATAGCGTCCTTTTTGGCATTAAACTCTGCGAAAGTCTTTTCAAAAACAAGCATGTCATCCATACAGTATCCTCGATACCTTCGTTCAGTTATAGTCGCCAATTTTAATTCCGGTGCCGGCTTTGCATAAGGTGCACGAACTATTCCTGCGTGATCAAAATCGTAGGGAACAGCTATCGGTTTATTGTTTTCTGCAGAGTAGATTAGCTTAATATTTTGCCGGTATTGCACTGACCAATCGGTGTTACCAATCATATATTGGAACACCGCCATTCGCAGAAAATCATCCTTAGGAATGGCCTCAGGATGAACCAAATCCTTATCCAAAGAAGTCATCTGCACCCGTTGAGCCATTTGTTCCTCCTCCTCTATGAGGAAACCGAGAATGGGTTCATAACTTTTGCCGGAGTCAGTTTTATCTAAAACGGTCAGTTTTACTAGCCTAACTTTAAAGCTATTGGGTGTGAGTTGGTTATAAATTTTGTAAGTTAGATACTCTCGCATCACATATTTTTCACCTCGACAAGGCATCACTAGTTTGACCTTGTCTTGTCCTGAAAAAATTGTTTTTCCCGAATTTTCCTTCGCAAAATTCAATAGAATCGGAGGATAATCACAGATATTCATTTCTCTTCTAAAGTGCCCCCTAGTCCTCACGCGCAGAGGAATGGACTGCTGATTTCCGGAATCATCAAAGTATCCAAGCAAAAAATCAAAGTATTCAGGCTCGCCTTTTGTGTTTGAAAAAAGTGACTTTACTTCCCCAGTTAAGCTGATTTCTAGAATTTCCTCCCGATCAAAAAGTCCTTCATTTTGGCCAAAGCAAAATTGACCAACAATGAAATAGATGGTTATCGAAAAAATCAATGCATTCCGAGTCTTTTTTGAGATCATTTTTTCTACTGCATTTGTTTTGTCTTAGTAAAAAGCTCGTTTAATATTCAATTGAAAGAAAATTAACAGAATAAGAACGGGCACGAGACCTTCATTTCAATTTAAAGTAATTTAAATTTTTATCTTTAAAAATCAGTTAGAGTATAGACAGAAACCTATTTAAACTCAGCAAAAGCTAAATTTACAGATGACTACACGAAGAAAAGTAATTCAAACCTTAGGCCTGGCGAGTGCTTCGGCCATTTTACCTATACACACAATCGCTTCTATTATGCCAGCACAAAAAATGATTCACCAAGTTTACTTTTGGTTGCACAAAGATTCCGACCTCAATGAGTTCAAGAGAGATGCCGCCCCAATGCTTGGACGTTGCAAAGACGTAGCAAACTTTATCCTGGGAGTTCCCGCACCCACCGAAAAACGGGAAGTAGTAGATCACAGCTTCCATGTTTCCTGTACCTTGTTTTTTGATTCTTTGGAGGCTCAAGCTGCATATCAAACTGATCCTACCCATTTGGAGTTTATTAAAAAATATTCTCACATGTGGAAAACAGTGAAGGTTTACGATATCGCAATCTGATCTAAACCCTGATTGCAAGTATTTCCGTAAATGATTGAGGTTTAATTAAAGGTGCTATGAAAAAGTTGAATTTAATTATTGGATTGGTGATTTTGATAATGTGGGGTTGTAATCCTAAAGACGACCCAGCACCTGTCATTCCCGGCCAGGAAGTAAAAAAAGCTATTTTTGACAGTATGACTGAGTGGTATTTCTGGAATCAGGAATTACCGGCCACTGTTGATTTCTCCAAATTTGACACAAACGAAGCTTTGTTGGATGGAATTATCTTCAAGCCCCGAGATCGGTTTTCATATTTGACCACGCAGCAAGCTTTCAATAATGCATTTGTGGGCAGAAACGCCGGTCATGGATTTGGATTTGCCTTCACTTCCGATGAAAAACTCTTCATATCCTTTGTTTTTGATGAAGCTCCTGCGGGAAAAGATGGCTGGAAGCGTGGATGGGAAATCACTCAAATCAATGGAAAACCTATCGCTGATTACAAAACTTCTTCAGGAGGTTATGATTTCAAGCTAGGCGCACCTGATCCTGGAATTTCTAATTCATTTACCTTCAAACTTCCTGACGGAACAACTACAACACGTACAAATATTAAAGCGGAGTACCAATCTAACTCAGTTTTGGGGCAAAAGGTGTTCGAAGTAGGGGGTAAAAAAGTGGGTTATTGGGCTTATCAAAGTTTTAAGGCAACAGCAGGGCTCTCTCCGACTAGAAGTGCGGAAGTAACCTCCTCCATGGAATTCTTCCAAGGTCAGGGAATTCAAGATTTGATCATCGATCTGAGATACAATGGTGGAGGTTCGGTGGCAGTCGCTGAGCAAATTTCCAATTACCTCATTCAAACATCAAACTCTGGAAAGCTGATGTACACCAACAAGTTGAATCCATCCAAAACCAGTCAAAACTCTTCGAGAAACTTCTCCAAAATCGGAAGTCTTGCGTTAACACGAGTGATTTTCATCACCTCAAGGAGTTCTGCATCGGCTTCGGAACTTGTAATCAATAACCTTGACCCTTACATGGATGTGGTTTTGATAGGTGATAACACATTTGGCAAACCAGTTGGCTCATTTCCCCTTTCTCAATTTAACAGAGTGCTCAAGGACAACGATGTGGAATTAGTACCCATCACTTTTGCAACTGCAAATTCTGCCGGCAAAGCTGAGTTTTTTGATGGATTTCCTGCAAGATTTAAGGTCGGCGATTCTCCTCAGTTTGGCTGGGGGGATCCTAAAGACCTTCGATTGGCAGCAGCTCTTCAGTTTGTGCAAAATGGAAATGTCTCGGGTAGAATGGTAGACACCTACTTCAAACCAAAATGGGAACTGATTGATGCCTTTAAAGGATTGCAACAGGAATTTCCTGCCTACTAAAACAACAAAGCCCGGTCATTTGATCGGGCTTTTTTATCCTTAGGCATGATAAAATTCCCCAGTGATTTTCTTAGAAAAAGTCACAGAGATTAATCAGATTCTATAGAAGCAAGTTAATTATCAACTTTTCCACCTTTTCTTGTCTCTTGCTTCTTGATTCTCGCTTCTTATTTTTTATGCCGCTCAATCAGCACATCCATCACCTCGTCTAACTCGTATCCTTTGGCTTCAAGCAAAATCAGATAGTGAAAAAGCAGATCAGCGGCTTCACCCAAAAACAGCTCTTTGTTGTCATCTTTCGCTTCGATGACTATTTCGACTGCCTCCTCTCCTACTTTCTGAGCAATTTTATTAATGCCTTTAGCAAATAATGAAGCAGTGTAGGAATTATCCGTGGGATTGTTTTTACGATCTTTGATGATAGCCCGTAGCTGATCGATGAAGGCTGTTTTAGAAGAATTCTCTTCTGCAAAACAAGTATCTGCACCAGTATGACAAACTGGTCCGCGCGGAATTGCTTTTACCAATATAGAATCTCCATCGCAATCCACGGCCATCGAAACCAACTCCATAAAATTTCCTGAACTCTCACCTTTGGTCCAAAGTCTGTTCTTGCTTCGGCTGAAAAAAGTAACCATGCCCGTTTCCTTGGTTTTAGCCAAAGCCTCCTCGTTCAT
>CAYTXN010000218.1:1785-5815 GCA_964441195.1 uncultured Limnohabitans sp. | reverse complement strand
GGTAATAAGGCTGTCAATAATCTTTTTAAGGGTCGAGCCGGTACGACTGGAACGATTAAAGCTGCGGATTTCGACATATTTCAATTTCTCCCAAAGAAAAAACAGCCTCAATCCAAACTGAATATCATTCCTTTTAAAGAAAAGTATGAGAATGAAATTCTGGAGTTATTAAATAACTACAACCGGGAATTTCAATTTGGAAACTTCCTGGAAGGGAAAAAGAAAATCGACGGAGATCAGGCTTGGATTGTACTTAAAACTGGTAAAGCTGTAGCCTTTTTGAGCGTTGTCGATATGGAGCCTTATAAGCAAAATGTCGTTTTGAATATCCCTCTAGCAATCAAAATCCCGCTGTCATTAGTAAGTGTTTTTCTACCCTTTTTCAAAGTACCAAAAGTGAATCAGTCTATAAAGATGATGTATGTCCAGCATCTGGCATTTGCCACAAATCATCAAACAGATGCAATAGAATTGATTAAACAAGCCAGACATTACACCTTCCTAAAGGAGAAAACTTTTCTAAGCATAGGTATGGACAAGAGGAACATCCTTTCCAAAAAACTAAAATCCTTAGCTGCATCACATTTTGAAAGTGAGGGATTTGTTGTAGCCAGTCAAGGGACAGATTCTTTAGACTTTAAGATGCCATTTCACGATAATTTTCACTTAGTATAAAACTCAACACTCAAAACCAGACTATGAAAAACCTAATTGAAATCCCAGAACTCGAGATTCAGCACCAGGATGTAGTGACTGACATTCTATCACAATCCATCACAGGAGAATTAATCGGAATGTCAAATTTTGCCTCTCTGGCTGGAGTAATTGACGATGTACATGAAAAGATGGAGGCTGTAGAGCATGCTAATTGCGAAAGACAGCATGCAGAAGGCTATTTGGCTTTATGCAAAAAATACAACTTGGAACCGGTGATTAATTTGAATGGTCACTACTGGAAGTCTGTGAGAGAATGCTTCTTAAAATATACGCTGAAAAAGGATTTTATCGCATGCTTGATTATCCAGGAAGTGATGTTGGAATGCTTTGCTGTAAGTATGTATCATGATGTAGGTAAGGCACTGAAGAATGAAATTGGAGAATTTTTCTTAGCCATTTCCAAGGAAGAAGAAGAACACATTGAGCACTCGATAGACATCCTTAAGGATGAAATGGCCAAAGATCCTCAGGCATTTACCAAAAAGGTTGAAGACATCCACAAGGACTGCATGTTTATTCTTGCGGAGTGGACCGCATCAACTGATCTCAAAGGGCATTGCGGAGTCTGTAAGGGAGATTGCATGAAAAATTCTTTGCCGGACATCAACTTATCTATAACCAGTCTCAGAGGAAACGCCATGAATCTTTACATGAAAACACTGGACAAAATAGGACTACCTGGACAAAAGACACTAGAATGGGTAATCAACCTCCCCGCTTGAAATTTGGGGTAATCGGCCATCAAGATAATTGGAAGAAAATTATTGATTTTGTGAATAGCATCCGCATTACCGAGGGTAATCCAGAACTTTCACAAGCAAAAATCAAGGAAGCCTACAGCTATTTCCCTCCAACCAAACTATTTGATATTCAGATCAATTCCAAGGTATCTGGTTTTGTCGAGGGATATTACATTGAATCCTTCTTATCTCCCGATGAGCTTGGTCATTCCCATATTTGGAACAACCTAAAAAAAACGAGAGAGGCCTGTGAAAAGGCTGCGATGCTCGGTGTGGATGTAGTGGCTTTGGGTGGTTTCACATCCGTTATCCTGGAATCAGGAGGTGCCAGCCTTGAGGCAATTAATGGAACAAAATTCACCACCGGAAACACACTCACCGCGGCTTTGATTGCTGACAGTCTCGAAAAAGCGTGTCTCAAATGGAATCAGCCTATGAAAGAATCCACAATGCTGATCATCGGTTCGACAGGTGATATCGGTTCGGCTTGTGTCCGGTATTTCTCAAAAAAAGTCAAAAAACTACTATTATCTGCCAGAAATCCTGCCCCACTCCATCAACAAGAAAAGAACCTTAAATCGGAGGATGTGAATTGTCAGGCAAGCACAATTGTCTCTGAATTATTACCGTCCGCAGATTTAATTATCTGTGTGGCAAGTTCAGTTTTACCGGAAAATTATTTGGATCTGCTGCCATCACATACAATCATTTGCGACGCCGGATATCCAAAAAATCTAAACTCGGAAAATGTAAAACCGACTCAGAAAATATATGCTGGAGGTATGTGCCTTGTCGAGGAAGGCTATTGCTTCTCACCCGAACATTTCCAGAAAAACATCTATGAATTTCCCTTACCCAATATTTCACATGGATGCACTATGGAATCAGTGGTATTGGCTTTAGAAGGAAAAGCACTTGCTTTCAGTAAGGGAAGAGGAAATATCAGCTTAGAAAACATGGCATATATTCTTGAAGCCGCGGCAAAACATGGAATAGTCACTGCTCCATTCTTCAATTCAACAGGTCTTATTAACTAAAAAATCATGGAAAATCAAACCAAAGGTCAAGTACAGTTAAGTAAGCTTATTTTCACCAATAATTGGGAAGATCCTCTAATTGATGAAAAGGTTCTGCAGATCGAAAAAGGACAGACGCTTTTTGCAATTACATCTGGATGTTGTAATGCCTTGGGTTTTTTACGATTTCAACCCAAAATCATCTACTGTGTGGACATCAACCCGGCCCAAAATCATTTGATGGAATTGAAGCAGGCAGCATTTAGAAGGCTTAATTATCAGGGAATGCGCGCCTTTTTTGGGTTGAATCCAAGCACGGATAGACTGGAAGTTTTCGAAAAGCTGAAAAATGATTTATCGGAAGAGGCCACTCATTTTTGGGAAACTCAGAGGTCTATCCTGAAAAAAGGCTTATTAATGAACGGCCGATATGAAAAGTTTGTGAAACTAGCAGGGTTCATGATTCGGGTGCTCCAAGGTCCTCAAAAAGCTAAAAGACTATTTGAACTTTCCTCCCTTGAAGATCAGACAGAATTTTACTTTGACGAGTGGAACAATAAGCGCTGGCGGTGGATTTTTTCAACCATGTTCAATAAAAAAAGGCTGGCCAAAAAAGGCCTAAATGCAGACTATTTTCATTTCGATGACGGAAGCAGTTCATTTTCTGAAAGTTTTCAAAAACGAGCAGCACATGCCATTTGTGACTTACCTACCAAAGAAAACTACTTTTTGATGCTATATCTCCTGGGAAAATATCCAAAACAGGAGTTTTTACCACCCTATTTACAAGAGAAAAATTTTGACTTGATCAAAGCCAACATTGATCGAATCAAACCCATATCGGCAGACAGCAAATATTGGTTGGAACAACAACCTGATGGTCTATTCGATGGGATGGCACTGTCAAATATCTGTGAACTAATGGATGAAAACGATACGGAAAAGCTATTCCGAGAAGTAATAAGAACTTCGAAATCGGGCTCAAATATTGTTTTCAGGAACCTAATGATTCCTAGGGACGTGCCAGCAAACCTGAGCTCCCAAGTAATTAAAGACTCAGAACTTAGCAAGAAAATTCAATTTGAGGATCGTTCTTTTGTGTATGGAAAAGTCGCTGCTTATTCAATAAAAAAATAAGAATCTATCCTAGAATTTGATTAAAAACTGTTTGTTTTAACAAACAAAATCCAAGGGTAAACATACTTTTCTTTGATGGCGCTTGACAATAAAATCTCCTGGAAAACTGCCGCAGGACTGGTCATCGCTAATATGATCGGCACAGGTGTTTTCACCAGTTTGGGATTCCAGTTGGCAGAAGTCCAAAACACCTTGTCCATCCTTTTGCTCTGGATTGTTGGAGGAGTAATGGCTTTGATCGGTGCATTCGTCTATGCGGAATTGGGTACTCATTTCAGGAAAACCGGCGGAGATTATATCTTTCTTTCTGAAGCAATCCATCCATCAGTTGGCTATTTGTATGCCTGGATTTCACTCACTGTGGGTTTTTCGGCCCCGATAGCAATCGCTGCAATGGCCATGAATGGCTATTTAGGGCCA
>CAYTXN010000218.1:0-1685 GCA_964441195.1 uncultured Limnohabitans sp. | reverse complement strand
CGATTTGGGTGAGCGTTTTTATCGGAGTGCAATTGATCGCCACCATTTCAGGATATGCTTGGATCGGACCTCGGGTAACTTACGCGATGGCAAAGGATTTCAGACTCTGGAAACCCCTGTCAAAAGTGAATTCCAACGGAATTCCTGTCCGAGCAATTATTTTGAATACAGGAATCAGCTTAGGTCTTTTCCTTTCCGGTTCATTCGAGCAGATCATGCTTTATGCAGGATTTGTCTTGCAGCTCATGGGTACGATCACCGTGTTATCTTCTTTAAAAATCAAAAAGCAGACGGGATTCAAAAGTCCCCTGAAACCTTGGATTCAATACATTTACATCACATTCAGCACGGGAGTGATGGTTTACCTTTTTTGGGATAGACCTTGGGAAAGCATAGCTGGATTGGGGATTGTAGGACTTGGCTTGCTTATTTTTCTTTTTGACAAAAAGTCGGAATAAACCTAAATCCTTGCCAGTCGAAGTTGCCCGAGAATAATCATCGTTGCGAAAAATGTCCAAGCCACAATCGGAAACACCAAATACGAAAGGTTGATAGAAAATTTGGAAACGGTCACACCCACCCAAAGCGCAACCAAAATGACAAGCACATTACCTAAGAGTCCGAATTTCAAAGCTGAGATTCCGGTAAGTTTTTCCAAACCTAGTGTATAATAAGCATAACTGGCACAAACAACAGCCAATACAATCGTCAAGTTGGCAAGAGAATCGGCTTCGATAGATATCAGTTTGTACCTAAGAATGGCCAAAAGCAAAAACAGGAAAACCCAAACAATCGGAATCACAAATCCGGGTGGTTCAAACCAAAGTCTTTTTTTAGGTACATTTCCTTTAAACTTCAATCCTAAAAAATAGGCAGGTACATTTGTTAGAATTAAAATTCCATAAAAGAGGAGAATGTTGCTTGCTAAGGTGACCATTCACTAAAAGTAGTCTAAAAAGTGGATTTTTTATGATTTTTTGAATTTAAAAAAAGGAATTGATTTTTAGAGTAAAAAAGATTTTCCGAAGGTATGCGATGAAAAAGTACGCAGATGTGCGCGGATTTATTTTTGAATTCATCAACAGAAGTCTGCAATTTTCAAACAATAATAATATTAAAAATCAGCGGAATTCAGTGTTACTATCAGCGATCATCTGCGGGAAAAATCCGAAACCTGCAGGCCGCAGGCTAGTCCGAAATCCCACATCCGAAATCCTAACTCCCCAATATCCTTCTATGATAATTCACCTGTCCTAAATGATAATTCATATGTCCATACAAGTGCATAAGAAAAAATCCAATGGACATTTGATGCCCAAAAAATGCATGGAGAGACTTATCACCCAATCGAATTGGATTTAAACCTAAAAGAGAAGTCGAAACAATTTTCTTAACCTCTTCCAATTCATCCAACAAAGCTGATTTAGGAATTCCTTTCGCCCCGAATTCACGTTCCCGGTTTCGTTCATAAGCAATTCCACCTAAATCCAAACCGATAAAATGCTTGAGGTTTCCAAAAATATGAAGCGTAAGATTGCCTGCTGAATTGGAAATTTCCTTATCAACTATCCAATAATTTTCTTCATTTGTATAAGCTTGCAATTCTTGTCCTAGCTTTTCTAAATCTCTCTGAAATAGCTGATTAAGTTCCTTTAGATTCATTGATGGTTTAAATACTTTTGATA
>CAYTXN010000217.1:0-5888 GCA_964441195.1 uncultured Limnohabitans sp. | reverse complement strand
TACCAGCGCTCTTTGACAGCAATGAGAATTTCGACTTCCTCGTCCCCCGTGAAAAGCGGCGTAACTTCTACCTCTGTAAATAACCTCAGGTTATAGATTTTTTGCTGATCTGCGATAAGGATTTCCATGAAGGTTTCCCAGTCGTAGTAGAAGTCCGTGGTAAAATCCAGCTCGCGGAGGATGATGCTTTTTTGGGTTTTTACATTTCCAATGATGAAAATATTATTAACCTTCACTCGCTCCGGAGTAGGAGGATTTACAGGTTCCAAAGTAGTATCTTGAGCTTGGATCACGCCAATACTCAACAGCAAAATTAAAACCGAAAGGCTGAGGATATTTCTCAAATTGGGAATCAAAGGAATCTAATTGTGTGTATTTCGGTTTGCCTAATTTAAAGGAGTTTAAATGCTCAAAATCTATCTCAGAAAGATAGCCATATTTCCAGTTTTGGTCTATCAATATGTCATCTCACCGCTTTTTCCGGCAAGCTGTCGGTACACGCCCACGTGCAGTCAGTACATGAAAGAGGCCATTATGAAACATGGAGTTTTCAAAGGTGGACTGTTGGGATTTAAAAGAATCGGCAGATGTCATCCTTGGGGAGGACATGGTCACGATCCTGTGCCCTGATTGATTTCTGGCTTAATTCCATTTTTCAAGGCTCTTCCTACCAAGATTATTCCAATTATCACAAGAGGAATACTTAAGAGTTGTCCCATATTGAATTGCATGGACTGCTCGAAATCTACTTGGACTTCTTTTAGGAATTCCCAGACAAACCGCATCCCGAATACTGAGATCAGGAAAAGACCTAATAAAAGCCCATCCGGCAATCTTGATTTGTATCTGGCCCAAAGCCCCAATAAAATCAGGAAAATCACAAAATAGGAAAGCGCTTCGTAGATCTGTGTTGGATACTTAGTTTTTCCAAAAGTTTTTACGGTCACCAGATAGCCATCTGATTGTTCCACCACTTCAAAATTGAGCGGATTTTCGATGGGTTCGGCCAGGTATTCCTTTGATGATCGAAACTGAGTCAGGGCGTATTTGATGTCACGCTCCAAAATGGACGTCAGATCTTCTTTGGAAAAATTCCCTTTGTTAATTTTCAATTCAAAGTTTAATGGAACGATCCCATTGCCTTGTAATTCATCAGCTCGATCATCTGGTTTGTAGGCTTCGATCGATTCAAATGGGACTTTCAGGGTTTCCAGTATTTCTTCCGCATCTCGCGCAAAAACAAAACCACTGTCTGTGCCTGTATCTTTTCCTCCGATTTCGGAATTCATCAAATTCCCGAAACGAATCAATGCACCTGTCATTGCCGTGACGATTACGATTCGATCCACTACCCAGAGATAGCTTTGACCGGGTGTTCTTTTGGCATATAGCCATAGAGCGAAGAGAATTGCAATTGCAGCACCATGACTGGCAAGTCCACCTTCCCACACTTTCAGAATATCGATCGGATTGCTTAGATATTTTTCAGGCTCGTAAAATAGAACATGACCTAATCTTGCACCAATAATCGTAGCTAACACCATGTAGATGGTTAGCTTATCCACTAGACCTTCATCTTGGCCTTCTTTTCTGAAGAAGTATACCATGATTTGCTGGGAAATGATAAAGCCCAGGGCAAAAAGTAAGCTGTACCATCTCAGTCGGTCAAAACCTGAAAAAACGGCTTGATTGGGGTCCCATACTACATAATTCAGAAATGATTCAAGCATAATATCTGATTAGATTTGGTCTAATTGTTCAAGTTCTTCCGCAAAACCCCCGGACAAAATCGGGAAGCGATACCAGGTTTTTGGGTCAACATTAAATTCGTCAAGATGAAATGATGGAGCTAAGCGTTCTCTTTTCCATTGATTTCTGGACCAAAGTCGGAAGAATTTTTTGATATAATCCTTCAATACGGTTTCGTCCAGTCCAAGTTCATCATTTAGTAATAGGAATATATCCATAGGGGATCTTTTGTCCCGAATGGCCAAACGCTCGATTTCCACGATAACTGAATAGGGCATAAGATCCTTTTCATCAGTTTGGGTTCTTTCCAAAGGTCTAAGTTCTGCAGTAGGAGTCAGCGAATTGACATACGAGAGTCCTGGCCGATCCAGATTTTTCTCAGCCCATCTTAACCAATGAAGAATGAAATGCTTGTCGACTGCAGCAATGGGTGAAATACTTCCACTTGTGTCTCCATCCATGGTGGTGTATCCGACATCGCCCTCACTTCTGTTGGAAGTCGATAACAACAAGGCATTATTGATATTTGCGAGCATCCAGATGATAGGAGATCTGGATCGAGCCTGAATATTTTGAAGGGTAATATCGTCTTGCTCCCAAGTGAGTTTGCGACCGATTGCCGTTTCTATTTTTTCGGTATATGAGTTTACTTCCTGATCTATAGTCCAAGAGTAAAACTTAGCTCCGAGGCTTTCGGCCAGAGATTTTGCAGATGCGAGCGTATCTTCGGAGGAGTTTTTTGTGCCCTGATATGCAGTGGTTAATAGTTCTCCAACAAGTTCTTTTTCAGGATTTTGGGTTTTTGGAGAATAATTAAGACCAACCTTTTCAATAAATCTCTGCAATCCCAATTCGGCAATTCCTCTACTCACCATTTCAGCCACAAGCACCGCAATAGTGGAGGAATCTGCTCCTCCAGATAAGGAAAGGACAAACCCATTGCTTCGGCTTTTCCGCAGGTAATCAAAAAGACCCAAAGCTGAAGCTTGAACAAATTCCCATTCTTTTGGCTGGATTGGAGCGATTTGTTGTTCTTTATTTTCTAAGTCAAAAGCAAAAACCTGAAAATCTTTGAAGGATAGCAATTGGTTTCGGGCTAATATTTCCCCGGATTTGGCCAGAAGGATTTCTCCGTCAAAAATCATTCGACCCGCCTCATTTCCCAGGAGATTTACGTAGCAGTAAAAGGAATTGAAAATGTTGGAGCTGTATTCGATCAGTTCTTTTCGTTCCAAAGTTTTACCCATTGCAAAATGGGAGGCACTCGGATTGAAGATGAGATTTACTTTTCGATCCCTAAGTCTATATCCAGGACGAACATCCCCTCGCCAGGCATCCTCACAGATCTCAAATCCATAGTGTATTCCTTTGTGATGAAAAGTTAGATCACCGAGGGGTACATCTTTACCCTCGAACTCAAAGTCAATGACCTGATTCGCCTCCCAGGGTGTAAACCAGCGAAATTCATAATGAACTCCGTCGATAGCCATAAATTGCTTTGCAACAAAGCCCTTTAATACTCCATTTTCGATGACGGCGACAGTGTTGTATACTTTGTCTTGGATCCGGACGGGTAATCCGACAGCCACAGTAATATTGGTGCAATAGGGAATTAGCTTAGCAAGTTGAACCAGTGCTTTTTTAGGATACCAGTAGCTCAAAAAAAGATCTTCCGAACCATATCCTGTAATCGCAAGCTCGGGAAAGCAAAGGATTTCCACTTGCTGTGATTGCGCTTCTTGGACGGCTAGAATAATTCTATCCAAATTTCCTTTCCAGTCCAGTGGAGTTTGATTGACAGTAGCACCTGCTATTTTAATTGCAGCCATAGGGTAATTGAAGAAAACAAAAGTAAAGTTCTAGACGGCAATGTGCAGGATTTCGCAAGCATTTTTGGAAGCTTCCTGTTCGGCTTTCTTTTTAGTGCTTCCTTTACCCTGAGCTACAGATTCGCCGTCAATAGTTAGCTCTACAACAAATTCTTTAAAGCGTTGGTTACCGTTGACTTGCAAAACATTATAATCCACAAGTTTGGATTCTTTTTGTGACCATTCGATAATTTTACTTTTGTAATTGGTCACAGTCGAGATCATACCATCCAAATCCATATGAACCAGAATTCGCTGAAGAATCAGTTTTTTGGTAAAACGATACCCTCTATCCAGATAAACCGCACCTAAAAACGCCTCAAGAATATCTCCAAATAGAGATTTATTTCCGGTGAATTGTCGTTTGCTGACAACTTGCTCCAGGGTGTTTTTCAACCCGATTTTAATGCCAATTTCATTAAGGGTCTCCCGATTGACAAGTTTCGACCGGGTTTCAGTCAGGAATCCTTCGTCGCGGTAGGGGAATTTTTGGAATAAATGTTCTGCAATCACAGAACCCAATACTGCATCTCCTAAAAATTCTAGACGTTCATTGGAAATTTTGACACCTGCAGCGGTTTCTTCACCGAGACCGGATGGAGTAAGCGCCAGCCGATATAAGGATAAATTTAAAGGCTTGCGTCCAATGATCATCTTGATCGAGGATGCAAGCCTTTTGTCTTGTGAGCTAAAGAATAGAGTGTGGATTCCGAGTCTCTGGAAAATTTTCACTCCGATCAATTGTATTTTTTGAAAATGACGGAACAATTGTGTCCACCAAATCCAAAGGTATTGCTCAGCGCATAGTTGATTTCTCGTTTTTGCGCTTTATTGAAAGTCAAATTCAATCCCGGGTCAAATGCTTCATCATCTGTGAAGTGATTGATTGTGGGAGGGACAATGCCATGGTTGATTGCGAAAATTGAAGCGATCGCCTCAACTGCTCCCGCAGCACCGAGTAAATGTCCCGTCATTGATTTGGTACTACTGATATTCAGTTTGTATGCGTGCTCTCCAAATACTTTTTGGATAGCTTTCGTCTCACCTACATCTCCAAGAGGAGTAGAAGTACCATGAACATTGATGTAGTCAATGTCCTTCGGTTTGAGCCCTGCATCATCTAGAGCAATCTGCATCACGCTACTGGCACCCAATCCTTCCGGATGTGGAGCAGTGATGTGATAGGCATCTGCTGTCATTCCGCCTCCGACTAGTTCTGCATAAATTTTGGCTCCCCGTGCTTTCGCATGCTCCAGTTCTTCAAGAATCAACGCTCCAGCTCCCTCACCTAAGACGAATCCATCTCTGTCTTTATCAAATGGCCTAGAAGCTGTAGTCGGAGAATCATTTCGCTGTGAAAGTGCCTTCATCGCATTGAATCCACCAATACCCGCCTCCGACACCGCTGCTTCAGATCCACCACTGATGAATAAATCAGCTTTACCCAATCTGATGTAATTAAATGCATCAATCAGGGCATTGGTAGCAGAAGCACAGGCAGATACCGTGACGAAGTTTGGCCCTCTGAATCCATACTTAATAGAAATAAAACCAGCGGAAATGTCCGCGATCATTTTCGGGATAAAGAATGGATTGAATCTAGGGGTGCCGTCGCCTCTGGCGAAATCGGTAACCTCTTCCTGGAAAGTTCTAAGACCTCCGATTCCGGATCCCCAGATTACTCCAGCTCTTGAAAGGTCAATTGATTCTAGATCTAGTCCGGAATCGATTATTGCCTGATCTGCAGTGATCATGGCATATTGGGTGAAGGCGTCCATCTTTCTAGCCTCTTTTCGATCCATAAATTGATCGAGGTCTAGATTTTTGATTTCGCAGGCAAATTGAGTCTTGAAAAGTGAAGCGTCGAAGCGAGTGATAGGCGCAGCGCCACTCACACCATTAACGAGTCCCTTCCAGAATTCTCCGGGGGTGTTTCCTATGGGGGTGAGTGCGCCTAAACCCGTTACAACAACTCTTTTTAAATTCATATAATGAATTTAGCAGTACTTATTTTACGTTTGCCTCAAGGTATGTAATAGCCTGACCTACAGTGCCGATTTGCTCGGCTTGGTCGTCAGGAATAGAGATATTGAATTCTTTTTCGAATTCCATAATCAATTCAACAGTATCTAGAGAGTCGGCACCAAGATCATTGGTGAAGCTTGCTTCCATAGTCACTTCAGACTCTTCTACGCCAAGTTTGTCAACAATGATGGCTTTTACTTTTTGTGCAATTTCAGACATTTTGTGATCAGTTTAGTTATTAACACT
>CAYTXN010000216.1:1546-5917 GCA_964441195.1 uncultured Limnohabitans sp. | reverse complement strand
CCAGCAAAGGACAAGAATGACATTTTCAAGATTGGGGTCGCTGTTTCGGATCGACCTGAGGGACCATTTACCGCAGAGTCTCAGCCAATTGATGGCACCTTCAGCATGGATCCATCTGTTTTTCAGGAAGGCAATGATTATTTCCTGCTTTGGGGTGGAATCTGGGGTGGACAACTTCAATGGTATGAGGATCAGAAATTGGTCGAAGGAAGAAAAGGTCCGACTGACGGAATTCCTGCACCAGAAGAAAAATCCCTCATGCCCTACATCGCTAAGCTTGGAGATTCGATGACTGACTTGGCTGAAAGGCCAAAAGAGATTCTGATATTGGATGAAACTGGTGAACCCATCAAAGCAGGGGATAACAACCGACGGTTCTTTGAAGCGGCCTGGATGCATAAGTACAATGGCAAGTACTATTTGTCATACTCCACGGGCGACACACATTTCATCGCCTATGCGATCGGAGATAATCCTTACGGACCGTTTACCTATCAGGGAAATGTCTTAGATCCGGTTGAGGGATGGACCAATCACCATTCGATTGTGGAGTTTGAGGGAAAGTGGTATCTCTTCTATCACGACACGCAATTATCCGGGAAAACTCCGCTCCGCAACATCAAAATGGCAGAACTTATCCATCAAGCTGATGGAAAGATTCAAACGATCAAATCAATGAATTAAGAAAAGCAGGATTTGATCAAGTAATTCCATGCATTCTGAATCCAAAATAAAAATGACTTTCCGAAAAGGACACTGGTTAAAAAGTATAGCTGCTCTGGTATTTTCAGCGATAATCGTTTTCATTGTCGCATCTATTCCTAAAATGGAATCCGAAAATGTTTCTAAGGAATTTGGACTCACGACTTCGACTGACCAAGTTGATTTAACTCAAAATTTATCAGTAAGAGATAGTATAGAGAGCTTTGGCAGTGAATTTTTGGGAGTTCCATATGTTTATGGGGGAAATGGGACCAACGGCTTTGATTGCTCTGGATTCGTTTACCACGTATTTAAGAATTTCTCGATCGATGTGCCAAGATCAACCTCGCAATATGAAGGTGTAGGGATGGAAATATCTATTGACAGCGTCAAAAAAGGAGATCTGCTCTTGTTTTTGAGTCCTACCAGAAATGCCATCGGCCATATTGGAATCGTCACCAATCCAAATGGAATGGAAACTGAATTCATACACGCCTCTTCCGGCAAAGAAATGGAAGTCATTATTTCGAGTCTAAAACAGCCGAATTATAATCGGAGATTTGTAAAAGCGGTGAGTGTTATTGAAGAATAGTTCAATTATTTCTTTCGTTCAATCGTATAGCTGACTAGATCTCTCAAAGAAGTTTTATAAGTAGAATCCGGAAATCCTTCCAAAACTGTTAGCGCTTCCTGATAGAATCCATCCATCTTCTCTTTTGCATAGTTCAGACCGCCACTTTTTTTAACGAAATCAATGACTTCATTCACCGCTTTTTTATCCTCAGACCGGTTTCGAATTAGATAAATAATCTTCTTTTTAGTCAGCCAATCTGAGTTTCTAAGGGCATAGATGAGCGGTAAGGTCATCTTCTTTTCCTTGATATCTATACCTACAGGTTTACCAATTTCATCCTCTCCAAAATCAAAAAGATCATCCTTAATTTGGAAAGCCATGCCAACTTTTTCTCCAAATAGCCTCATTTTTTCAATTGTAGCTTCATCATTTCCAACACTGGAAGCGCCTACTGAGCAGCAAGAAGCGATCAAACTCGCCGTTTTTTTCCTAATGATGTCATAGTAAACTTCCTCATCGACATCCAGCTTTCTTGCTTTATAGCTTTGCAAAAGCTCGCCTTCGGACATTTCTTTCACTGCATTAGAGACAATTCGCAACAAATGAAAATCGCCATGATCTACGCTTAACAAAAGTCCACGAGACAGGAGATAGTCACCGACTAATACAGCAATTTTATTTTTCCAAAGGGCATTTATGGAGAAAAATCCACGACGATAATTGGAATCATCAACGACATCATCGTGAACCAAAGTCGCTGTATGAAGCAATTCTATCAAAGCAGCTCCTCTATGAGTAGATTCGTTGATTTCTCCACACAATCCTGCTGTCAAGAACACAAACATGGGCCGCATTTGCTTGCCTTTGCGCTTGACAATGTAGTTGGTAATGTGGTCGAGTAGCTTGACCTTACTTTTCATAAAGTCCCGAAACTTATGCTCGAATTGAGCCATTTCGGCTTCAATGGGGACTTGTATTTGTTTGAGGTCTGTTTTCATTGAGGAATGATGGCGTAAAAATAATACCCTTTGGCTCTTAGGCAAGGGATTCTCTTTCTAGTCTACACCAAACACGTGGAATTTGAGAATCGTTTTCGGATTTTATGTAATTTGGATGAGTTGCATTTCACCCATAATAAAAAGCGCTCTAATCACTATGAACAGTAGAAAAATTGAAATTAAATGGGGGATCCTATTCATTCTGGTAGGATTGATTTGGATGGTTTTCGAAAAGACCATGGGTTGGCATGATGTCCATATCGACAAGCATGCCACATACTCTATGTTTATTGCTCCAATCGCCATTGCGATTTATGTTTTCGCACTTTTGGACAAGAAAAGAAATTTCTATGGAGGAAAAATGACTTACATAGAAGGCTTCAAGTCCGGATTGATAATCACATTGGTGGTGATTATTTTGAGTCCTTTGAGTCAATATATCACCAGTACTTACATTACTCCTGATTTTTTCAAGAATATTATTGAGTACTCAGTCAGTTCCGGGAAAATGGAAAAACAAGCTGCGGAAGAATATTTCAATCTTCAAAAATATATAATCCAATCTGTCTTTGGAGCTGCTATTATGGGTTTAATCACTTCAGCTTTAGTCGCCTTTTTTGTCCGTTCAAAACCATGATTAATCGCTCTTTCCAATGATTTCTCTTTGGAAAGAGCATTTTATCTATCTTTGAGGCTTTGGCAATCTACATTCACTTTGGACGAGAAATATATTAAGCACCGCTATTCCCCCATAATTCCGAGTAAGGATGAATGGCCGGTGGTGAAGTTGGCCCGTGAACGAAAGGAATTTGTTAAAAAAGTGGCTGACTTAGCTCAGTTGAGGGTTTTAGGGCTTACTGGGAAAAACCAAGAAATCCTGAAAGAGGAGTTGGAAACCACGCTTTACCGTGAAAAGCTTCGAATTAAGCAAAATCCTTGGGCAGTAGATCCGGATGATGAAAATCAATTTTGGAATGATGTAAGATCCTCCTTGCTTCAAATAAATACCGACCTTTCTCTGGATAAGGCAAAGCGATTTGAGGCATATAAGCAGGTTTTGCATCGAATAAACTCCCGATATGCAGAGGAAATAGCTTCCAATTTCAAAGCTTCCCATTACAAGTTTACGAGGAGTGTCGTCACCTATGGTTTTTCTCGCCTGCTCAATGCAGCCCGAGTCAAAGGAATCAAGTCGATCTTTAGCAATCAATTCACGCTTCAGGATAAAATCCAGATCACAGGTCAGACGGATCAAATCAGAGATTTGGCCACCAAAGGAACGATAGTCATGGTTCCTACACACTTTTCCAATCTTGACAGCATTTTGATAGGATGGATCATTTCTGTGTTAGGGATGCCTCCATTTATCTACGGAGCAGGGTTGAATCTTTTCAATATTTCAATCTTCGCCTACTTCATGAACGCGCTTGGGGCGTATAAAGTCGACCGACGAAAGAAAAATCTGATGTATTTGGAGACTTTGAAAACTTACTCCAAAGAAGCAATTCAGTTTGGATGCCATAGTTTGTTTTTCCCAGGGGGAACGCGATCTCGAAGCGGAATGATTGAGTCCAAACTTAAATTGGGACTTCTAAGCACTGCAATTGAGGCTCAACGGGCCAATTTTCAGAATGGATTGAATGATAATTCAGGAAAAATTTTCATCGTCCCCGTCACGATCAATTATCATTTTGTGCTGGAAGCACCAAGTTTGATTCGTGACCATTTGAGCATTACTGGACAGGAACGCTATTACAAGGAAAATGATGAGTTTTCTACTTCGTATAAAATCTCCAAGTTTTTGGTGAAATTCTTTACTAAAGGTTCTGATATCTCGGTTTCCATAGGTCGGGCGATGGATGTTTTGGGTAACTATGTCGATCAGGATGGCCACAGCTTGGACATGCGTGGAAGAAGGATAGATACGCGAGATTATTTTATTTCGGCGGGAAAAATCACTTTAGACCAACAGCGAGAGGAAGAGTACACCAATATGCTGGGTAAGCGAATTGTGGAGGAGTTTCACAAAATTAACCGAGTATTCAGTTCGCACTTGGTGGCTTTTGTAGGGTTTGAATTTATCAAAGCCAAGAATAA
>CAYTXN010000216.1:0-1446 GCA_964441195.1 uncultured Limnohabitans sp. | reverse complement strand
GGAAATATCGCCACTGAGGATATGAGTTTGCTTTATTTTTATCACAATAGACTGCATGGTTATGGCCTTGAAAAACTCTTCTAAATCCAAAAAAATCGGTGTCGTTGGAGTCGGGAGTTTCGGGACGGCCATCGCCAATATGCTTGCCGAAAAAAACGAGGTAATGGTCTATGCTCGTAAAGAAGAGGTGGTGGAAGAAATTAATACTTCCCATTTTACCTCGGGAAGAGAAATGCACTCGAGCATTCGAGCTACTTTCAGCCCTGAGGAATTGTGCAACTCCTGTAATATTCTCTTTTTTATGATTCCTTCTTCCGCATTTTTGGAAGTAGTCAGGAACTTTGGCCCCTTTTTATATCCCTATCATTTAATCATCCATGGAACCAAAGGCCTCGCCTTAAATCTAGGTCCCGGAGAAAATCTGGAGACTGTTCAAAAGCTGAAAAGAAGTCAAATCCTTACAATGAGTGAGGTGATTCTGCAGGAAACCGTGGCGGTGAGAGTTGGATGCTTAGCAGGTCCAAATATCTCCAAAGAACTGAGCGTAGGCCATCCAGCTGCAACAGTGATCGCAAGCAAATACAATGAAGTGATTTTGGAAGGTCAGCGATTGCTACGTTCGGAAAAATTTCAAGTTTACGGCAATTCAGACATCATTGGCGTCGAGCTAAGTGGCGTTCTCAAAAACATCATTGCCATCGCTTCCGGAGCCTTGGCAGGTTTGGGTTTGGGAGAAAATGCAAAGGGTTTGTTAATCTCCAGAGGAATGGTAGAGATGGTTCATCTCAGCAAAGCGCTTGGGGGAAGTGTACAGGCTGTGATGGGACTTGCTGGTATAGGTGATCTAGTGACAACCTGTAATTCAGTTGATTCACGAAATTTCACTGTTGGCTTCCGATTGGCAAAAGGAGAAACCTTGGATCAAATCCTAAGTTCTATGGATGAAGTCGCGGAAGGGATCAATACCATTCGTGTGATGGATGCATTTATCAAAACCGCAGGAATCAGAGCTCCAATTACAGAAAATCTCCATCGAGTACTTTTTGAGGATTTACCAATTGAGGATGCCCTCCAATTTTTGATGAAATATCCCTTCAGTGTGGATGTGGACTTTGTGTAGGAAATAGTTTTAGGAGAAAAAAAAGAGAGCTAATTTTAGCTCTCTTTTCATTTATGCCGCTGGTAAAAGCTTGATTAATAGTCCTGTCCCCTCGGTAATCGCGTAGATATAGCCATCAGGACTTTGAGATACTTGCCTTACTCGGCCGATGCCTTGAAAAAGCTTTTCTTCGCCAGTTGCTCGAGTTCCATCCATCTCCACTCGAGCAATGTGTGTTGCGGCAAGTGCAGCAACCAAAATATTACCTTCCCAAGCAGGATATTTATCAGAAGTCACTAGGGTCATTCCGCAAGTAGCGATTGAAGGGACCCAATATTTCACCGGTT
>CAYTXN010000215.1:0-5921 GCA_964441195.1 uncultured Limnohabitans sp. | reverse complement strand
AGCTTAGAAAAAGAAAAAGAATCGTCAGGCGAAATCGTCGACATGAAAGTACTGCGACAGCTTTACTCCTTTGTAAAGCCATATAAAGCGCAGTTTTACTTTCTGGTTTTTTTGACGATCGCTATGGCGATTTTGGCGCCCACCAGACCCTATTTTATCCAGATCGCTATTGATGACTATGTGGCTGTAGGTGATACCGGCGGATTGCTTCGGATTATCTACATCCTTGTTGGTCTGATGATTCTTCAGGCGCTAGTGCAATGGGCACATACTTATTACTCTGGCTGGATTGGACAGGTTATCATCAAGGATATTCGAGTAAGGCTTTATAAGCACCTACTGAAACTCCGCTTGAAATTTTTTGACAATACGCCAATTGGGCGTTTAGTAACTAGAAACGTGTCGGATATCGAGACACTTGCCGACGTTTTTAGTGAAGGATTGGCAGCTATTATTGGAGATTTGCTTCAAATTATTACGATTTTGGGCGTGATGTTTTATATCGATTGGAAGTTGACTTTGGTGAGTTTATGTACACTTCCTCTTTTGATTATTTCCACTTATGTATTTAAAGAAAAAATCAAAGTCACTTTCAATGACGTTCGGAATGCTGTTTCCAATCTGAATTCTTTTCTTCAGGAGCACATCACGGGGATGAATATCGTGCAGATTTTCAACCGGGAGCAGCGTGAATTCGAAAAATTCAAAGACATCAACCGTGAGCATCGGACAGCGCATATTCGCTCGGTTTTATACTATTCAATCTACTTTCCTGTCGCTGAAATTATCCAAGCCATTGGAATCGGCTTGGTAGTATGGTATGGCGCAGTGGGTGTGTTAGGACTTGAACTGCAGATCGGTGTGTTGATCTCATTCATTATGTATCTCCAGCTTTTCTTCAGACCGATTCGGCAGATTGCGGACAGATTCAATACCCTGCAAATGGGCGTGGTCAGTTCCTCCCGAATTTTTAAATTATTAGCCAGTACAGATAATATCGCAAATGAAGGGAATCACAAGCCGGAAAAAATCAAGGGAAACATTCGGTTGGAAAATGTCTGGTTTGCCTATGTAGACGATGAATATGTGCTTAAAAATATCAATTTCGAAGTCCAATCCGGCCAAACCATTGCTTTGGTGGGAGCCACAGGCGCAGGAAAATCCTCCATCATCAATTTGATTTCCAGATTTTACGAGATTAATAAGGGACAGATTTTCATCGACGGCACAGAAATCAGGGAATTTGAATTAGGAACTTTGCGCAAGCACATCGGTGTGGTTCTTCAGGATGTTTTCCTTTTCTCCAACAGCATCTACCATAACATAACACTTGGAAACCCGTCTATTTCCAGGGAGCAAGTACTCGAAGCAGCAGAAAATGTGGGAGCAAGAAAATTCATTGAGCGACTTCCGGGCGGACTGGATTACAACGTCATGGAGCGAGGCGCAACCTTATCAGTCGGTCAACGCCAACTGATCTCATTCGTCCGAGCGATGGTTTACAATCCTGAGATCTTGATTTTGGATGAAGCTACTTCCTCAGTAGATAGTGAAACCGAAGAACTCATTCAGGAATCTACCGAAAAGATGATGAAGGGTCGGACTTCTATCGTAATTGCTCACAGGCTTTCAACTATCCAAAAAGCAGACAAAATCCTTGTCCTTCATAAAGGAGAAATCGTAGAATCAGGAACACATGATTCGCTGCTAGAATTGGGAGGGCATTATACACAGCTTCATCAAATGCAGCTGAAAATGATGGCGATCTAGCGCCTTATAGATACGAACTAAACCAAATACTTATAACAGTGAAATTCTGCATTTTATTTCTATTTATCCTATCTCCATTTTTGAGTTTTGCGCAAGAAAGAGGCGCAGGAATTCGACTAGGCGAACCACTTTCCCTTACCTATAAGGACTTTATCGAGGATTACCTCTCTTACGAAATTATGCTGGGTGGGGCTGGCGCAAATGGTTCGGACTACTACAGAAAAGATTTTGAAAGCAACCCTCCATCATCCAATGCATTCTATCAAAGTCACGCTGCAAAAAGAGGAATATCCATCAACGCCAGATTGGCACTTCATGAGGATATCACTGACGTTTTTGAAATCACTCAAGGCTATCTTTTGGGATATGGAGGAGCAGGTCTGCAGCTGCGGACGTCGAATGTGGACTACACCTATTTTCAAAGTAATCCTGGAGGTCCGGAAACTTTGAGACGAGAAAAACGATCCAATTTTGACCTTGGACCGGAGGTATTTGCCGGGACAGAGTATTATTTTGATGAAACTCCAATTAGTGTTTTTGTGGAAGTGGGTATGTTTTTGGAGTTGATTGACCGGATCAATTTGAAGGGGCAAGGCGGAATCGGGATTCGATATCTTTTCTAAGTAATGAAAAAAATCGGAGTCGTATTAATCGTCTTGCTGGCGATTTCATCAATAATCTATTTTATTTTCGATCGAATGGGGGGAAATAACCCAATCGAAATCGAATTAGTGGAAGCACCACCACCAAGCTTGGTTGGAAAAACCTTCCAAGGGCAGCCTCAAGACGAAAAATTACGTGAGACCTTTAACTCAATTGAAACCCTTCTTTCTCTGAACCCCGGTAAGAAAATTCATACCATATACTTTCAGGAACCTGGGGGGAAATTGGACACAATGGTGGTTTTTGTTGGATTGGATTTGCCTTTTGCGTCATCAGACTTAGAATCAAAAAACTTTTCCGAAACTAGCTATCTCTTGGCGACCATCAAAAGAAACAAATGGGTAATGCCTAGTCCAAACACGGTAAAAGAAAAATTGGAAGAGGAGGCTAAGGCACAAAACCTTTCACTTTCGGGAGTTTTTATTGACCGAATAGTTAGTGAAAGTGAGGTACAGGTGATCGCCCCGATTAAGTAGCAGAAGCTTTTTACATTTTTTCAAACCTTGGCATGAAACCTGCCGTGAAAAGTTGAAAACATAACTTAAAACCATGCGAAAACTTTCTTCGATTTTTGGCCTAGCCATTTTTATGGCATTCCAGGCTTGCGAGGGGCCAGTAGGGCCGGAAGGCCCTCAGGGACTACAAGGTCCCCAAGGTCCTCAGGGACAACAAGGTGCTCCGGGAACACCAGGAGTCAATATAGTCGGCACTACTTACGAGGCGACTGTTGATTTTACACAAGAGGAAGGATGGGAAGCACTGCTTGAATTTCCCGAAGAGCTGGTAGAAAGTGACGTAGTATTAACTTACATCCTTTGGGATGTGGTAGAGGAAAGACCAATCTGGAGAGCCGTTCCACAAACGATCTTTTTCCAAGATGGTGCTTTGGTATATAATTTTGATTTTACCCAAACGGATATTCGACTTTTTCTGGAGGGAAATATCGATTTTGGAACGCTAGATGACATTTGGACCCAAGGTCAGGTGTTTAGGATTGTAGTGGTTCCTTCTGATTTTCCTGACAGCAGGATTGATTTCACCAATTACGAGGCTGTCACCAAAATGCTTGGGATAACTGATTCAGATTTCCAGAAAATAGAAGTGAAAAAGAAAAATTAATAAGTAAATCTCTTATACATGAGCAAGGCCAGAATACTGAGCCTTGCTTTTTTTATTTTTAACAGACCTCCCAAAAATAATTTGGTCCTTATCTTTGCGCCATGCAACTCAAAAATGATTTGCTGCTACGAGCAGCGAGAGGTGAAAAGACGGAACGAACTCCTGTGTGGCTCATGCGGCAGGCGGGAAGAATCCTTCCAGAATACCGTGCAGTCCGGGACTCCGTAAGTGGATTTATCGAACTCGCCCAAACACCAGACCTTGCGGCAGAAGTCACCATTCAGCCAGTCGATATTTTGGATGTGGATGCAGCAATTATTTTTTCTGATATCCTGGTCATCCCCGAGGCGATGGGCTTGCCTTATGAAATGATTGAAAAGCGTGGGCCATGGTTTCCTCAAACAGTCAGAAGCCAGTCTGAATTGAAAAAATTGAGAATCGCTGATGGTGAAAATGACCTGAAATATGTCATGGATGCGATCCAAATCACTAAAAAAGCGCTAAACGGAAGAGTTCCTTTGATTGGATTTGCAGGTGCACCCTGGACAATATTTGCCTACATGGTAGAAGGAAGCGGGAGCAAGACTTTTTCCAAATCACGGGAAATGCTATATCGTGATACTGTTTTTTCCCATAAGCTACTGCAGCTCATTACCGACTCCACCATCAATTACCTCAAAGCCCAAATCCGCGCAGGAGCAGATATCGTTCAGCTTTTTGACAGTTGGGCCGGGATATTGGGACCCAAACAATACCAGGAATTTTCTTTGAACTACATTTCACAAATCTGCGATGCCATCACAGAGGTGCCGGTAACGGTTTTTGCAAAGGGAGCATTTTTCGCCAGAGAAGAAATGGGAAAACTCAACTGCGAAACCATCGGGCTGGACTGGAATATGGGAATCGCCGAATCTAAAAAGTTGATCGGACCCTCTAAAACCCTACAGGGAAATCTGGACCCTGCTGCGCTATATGGAAATCCTGATCAGGTTCGGGCAGCTACACTAGAGATGATGGAGCAGTTCCGAGGATCAAGGCACATTGCCAATCTCGGTCATGGGGTCTACCCCGATATCGATCCAGAGATGGTCAAAGTATTTATTCAAACAGTAAAAGAGTTTAGGTAATTTGAACATCACACGAACAAAAAAAGCTGTTCAGATCAATTCAGGACAGCTTTTTATTTTTTTTCCTTCATCTAAACGATGCCAAATTTCTCTTAATCTTGGGGAGAAATCAAATCGCCGATTCTAATTTTGCCAGACTGAAGTGCGACTACATTTTGGCCAAAATAAACTTTCCCGTTTAAAGTCCTATAGGATGACAGTGTCTTCAAAGGTTCCTTTCCTTTTACACCTGTCTCTTGATCAACTGTAGTCATTACACATCGTGCACAAGGTTTTATAATTTGGAAGTCCACCTCTCCTATTTTCACTTTGCGAAGCGAATCTTCTAAAAAGGAAGTCCCGCCCGAAAAAACAACATTTGGCCTAAAACGATCCATTGGAACTGGGTTTTCCAACTTGCAATTCAAGTCGTTCAGTGATTCTTGCCCGATTAATAAATAGGGCATTCCATCTGCAAAGCTGACGGATTCTCCATTTACTGCGTAGCGAGGGTCTACTTTCCGATGGGAATTTTCTGGCATCACAACCAAATTTACCTCTAAGCCCAAAATTTCTGAAAACCATTGGCTAATTTCAGGATGAACCACTTTTGCCAAAACCTGATCATCCCAGATAGTCACCATCAACTCCGGACCTGTAGACTCATCAAATGGGATTTGTATAGAGTTTTCTTTATTATTTCGCTGGTAAACAATCAGCTCATTTTCACCCAAATCCACAGAAAATAAAGCCAGTTGTGGATAATCGCGTTGTGAAACAAAAACGCCTTCCTCGTTTACCAGCATCCATCTCCGGTCGTGCTGAAAACCCTTTTCCTCGACTACAGCCTCCGAAAGCCGAATTCCACCAAGTGATTTGATTGGATAAATGAAAATATCCTGAACAATGAGCTTCTTTTCCATTGATCAAAAATATAATAAATGACCATCTGGATTAGCCCAGAAACAAGAATTTACTTGAAGTTATTGATTTTAGAAATGTCCAGACGGGAGCGAATTCAAATTGTTTTGTAAAGTAGATCACTGCAAATCCCAGCAGCAGGACTAAAATCCATCTGGCTCGATCTTGATTTTGGTTTGAGTTAAAAAGTTGCATCATTTCTTAGATGCGCAACATAGAATTGAGGTTGCATCTGGATATTACTTTTTACAAAAGCCTGCCAAAATCGGCAAGCCAAATATTCTAAAAAGTGACATTTCGATTTTTATCTTAAAAAATCAATGGCAGTTTGACTGACAATCT
>CAYTXN010000214.1:2194-5945 GCA_964441195.1 uncultured Limnohabitans sp. | reverse complement strand
CAGATACCATCATCCCTGCCGGAGAAATCAAAGGAGCACTCAACCTTGAAGTTCCTGATTTTATTTTGGTCATGGTCAATGATTGTTTTACCAAAGAAAATCAGGAAAAATTCACCGCAGGACTCTCCGCCTTTCCGAATTATGTTCAAAAGACTTTAGGCAAAAAATACGAGTCCCTTTCCACCAAGGAAAAGGAAGAATTGATCCTCACTGGCACCAAACTCGAAGGAGATGATACCGCTGAAGGCAAAGAAAGAGCTCACATTTCTTACTTCCTGAATTCTACTAAGCGCTTCACCATTCAAGGCTACATGGCCTCCGAATACATCCAAACTGAAATCATTCCTTATTCTCTGATTCCTGGCGAGTACAATGGTGCTGTGCTGATCACTGACCTTCAAAAACCACGCATCAATGGCTAATCTGAATATCCGTAGTAGACAAGAACGAACTTATCAAGCCATTGTCATCGGTTCAGGAATCAGTGGTAGCTGGGCTGCCAAGGAACTATGCGATCTCGGTGTTAAAACCCTGATGATCGAGCGTGGGAAGAATGTAGAGCATATCAAGGATTATCCTACTACCAACAAGCTTCCCTATGAATTCGAACATCGGGGACAGATCCCACAAAGTATCCAAGAGGAAAATCCGGTTGTCAGTCGATGCTATGCTTTTCGTGAAGATGCGATGCACTTTTTCGTCAAAGACACCGAGCATCCATATGTACAGGAAAAGCCATTTGACTGGATCAGAGGCTATCAAGTGGGCGGAAAATCACTGCTTTGGGCAAGACAGGTGCAGCGATGGTCTGACTTTGATTTTGAAGGACCTGCTCGTGATGGATTTGCTGTGGACTGGCCAATTCGATACAAAGACATCGAAAAATGGTACAGCCATGTGGAAAAATTTGCTGGAGTTTCCGGTAACAAAGACGGACTTCCAACGCTACCGGATGGTGAATTTCTACCCGGATACGAATTGAATGTGGTTGAAAAATATTTTGCGGAGCAACTGAAGAAAAACTATGGGAATGAGCGTCACATGATTTCTTCCCGATGCGCTCATATCAATGGCAATTTGGATTTCTATGCTCAGCAAGGACGTGCAAAATGCCAAAACAGAAATCTTTGCCAGCGAGGATGTCCTTTTGGAGGCTATTTCAGCTCCAATTCATCCACCATTCCTTGGGCGCTGAAAACCGGAAATCTTACCATGAGACCCGATGCAGTGGTGCATTCGATTATTTATGATGAGGAAAAAGGAAAAGCAACCGGAGTCCGAATCGTAGATCGCCTGACCAAAGAAACCGAGGAATTCTATGCAGATGTGATCTTCCTAAACGCAGCGGCACTCAATTCCAACTTGGTTTTAATGAACTCCACTTCCAATCGATTCCCGAACGGATTGGGCAATGACAGTGGCGTTCTTGGGAAATACGTGGCATTCCATAACTATCGAGCAGGAGTATCAGCCGAGCATGAAGGACATTCGGAATACACCACTTCGGGTGGCCGTCCGACAAGCGGTTATTTCCCGAGATTCCGAAATGTTTACAAACAAGAAACAGACTTCCTGAGAGGTTATGCCGCAGGCTTTTCTGCTGGCAGAGGTGTCCGAACCAATTCCGAAGGAGTGGGAATGGAGTTGAAAAATAACTTACTTAATCCAAGTGAATATGGGCCATGGTATGTGGGTTCGCACATGATGGGTGAGACCATTCCTAAAGAAAGCAATTACGTCGCTTTGGATCCAACACAAGTAGATGAGTGGGGAATTCCTCAACTCAAAATCAGCGTGGAATACGACGATAATGATGAAAAGATGATCAAAGATTACATCGAGCAGATGTCTGAGATGTTCATCAAAGCCGGTTTTACTAATATCCGAACTCGTGACGACAAGCGCGCTCCAGGATTGGATATCCATGAAATGGGCGGTGTACGAATGGGAAAAGACCCGAAGACTTCCATGCTCAACGCAAATCATCAATTACATGCTGTTCCTAATGTTTACGTGACTGATGGAGCATCCATGACCTCCACTTCTACCCAGAACCCATCCCTGACCTATATGGCTTTTGCAGCGAGAGCGGCTCATCATGCGGTGGCGGAAAGCAAGAAGTAAAGTTGGAAATCTAAAGTCAGAAATCTGAAAAGAGCCCAAGTCGAGAGATTTGGGCTTTTTTTGATGATTTTCTCAAAAATAGAATTCAAATCTTCCGATCAAGCCAAGCCAAAAAACCCACTAAAATCAGGAACTTTATAGCCAAACCGATCGAAAAATAGAAAATCAAATCCTCAGCTTGTACACTTGGAAATAGCCAAACCAAATCGGCATCTAAGTCAATATCCCATCCTGAAAACAAACCCTCTGAAGCTAAGTAGGCCATATAGCCACATGCTACTGCCAAGAGCGCTAAAAATACCTGACTGATTTTTAGAACAGTTTTTCCGAGCATCGCTCCAGGATCGGTATATGATATAGTGGGATTCATAAGTGTCAGATTTCCTTCAATTTACATAAAAGCAAAAAAGGAACCCAATCTGAGTTCCTTTTTTAGAATTATTGAGAAAAAAATGTACAAAGCCTAATGCATCACTTTGGCCATTTTCTGAAATGCCTTTTTAATCTCTCTGATTTGAGTGTCGCGGGATTTTTCCAAATCTCCTTTATCGAGATTTTTAGCAATTTGAAACTGATCGAAAATCCCGGAAAACTCAACCGCAAAGTTGTTCTTTTCCACTCCCCAAGTATTGAGGTATGCGTTTAACTTTTCGACTTTCAAACCCACATGAGGAACTGCATAACTCATGGCAGTGATCGCACCATGCAGGCTAGTGCCAGCGTAGCACTTTGATTGACCAATCAAATACATGATATCCCAAATCGTATCCGCATCAAAATAATTGTAAGGGCAAGTTAGCTTGCTACCAAGATTTTTTAGCGCGACATCGTCATCGTGATCCAGAGCTTTTCCAATTGGACAGAGGCAAATCCTTGTCTTTCCCTCGGAATAGATGCGATCCACTTCACTGGCGATGATGTCCAATTTGCCATTGGTGGTTTTTTTGTTGATTTGCACAAAGGCATATTCTCCACGGTTTTCTGACACATACGCTTTTACTTCAGCACTGCATTTCTTTTCCAGCCAAGCCAAAGGATAAAACTCCGACATCAAAATAGCCGAGTCAGGAAACAAGTCAACCTTAATTCCTTCCTGCGCTAAATTCGATAGCGTAACCCTATCCCTTACAGCAAAGTAATCTGCCTTTTGAAGCTTGTTCTTCAGGAAATAATATTTTATGAAAACCTTAGCATTCAATCCTGATCCACCCAAAGAATTGAGCACAACAGAATTTACGCCCTTGAAATCTTTTTTGTCAAAGACGAATGGAAGCTCGGTTCGCCCTTTTAAGATTTTCTGGGCAAAACGGTTGAGATTAAAAAATTTGGAGATACGGACATGCCTTTTGTTGATTTTTTGGAAAAGCGGATTCAGAGCCGCATAAAGTGAATTCCAAGTCACTCCAAGTGCTTCACCTCCTGCAATGATGACATTCACCTTTTCATCAGGATTATCACATTTCTCATAAAATTCCTGCAACCCCTTGGTTGGTAAACCTCCAACTTCGGACAAATCTGACTTGACCAGACCAAAAAACTCAAACTCCGCCTCAATGCCCTGGGCATTCAGTTGCTTTTCAATAACTAGCGGAAAGAGAAGGTCTCCGTAGTTATAGCGGTCAAACGC
>CAYTXN010000214.1:0-2094 GCA_964441195.1 uncultured Limnohabitans sp. | reverse complement strand
TTTCATTTTTAGATTTTCTTTTGTTAGAACTTCCTTCGAGTTCAATTACATCCTCCTGCAAAAAAGGTACTTGATTTTATTTTTAGCCTTCCCGTGTTAAGGGAACTGTTTTTGAGCGAGATCTTGGCGAAAAAGCTATTTAGTTTGCCATTTTTCTAATGACTTTACAAAATCTATTCTAGATTTCTCAAATGAATCGAATCAACATACCTTAATGGCATGCGATTAACTTAAAACCAATGACCAATCAACTGGCTGCAAAGCGTATTTTTTCCGGGACGGTCTGGGGTATTTTAGCCAAAATCCTCGATGCTGGGGCCAAGTTTGTCACCATTCCTCTATTGGTAGGTTATTATGGGAAAGCCGATTACGGCTTGATTGCGCTTGCTTTCTCTCTCAATGCCTATTTACGGCTTATGGATTTGGGAATGAATGTGGGCTCTGTTCGTTTCCTGGCAATTTGGGAGAATGCAAAAGACTGGACTAGTATCTCTCGAGCCTCGCGCTCAAGTGTCATGTTCTATGGCGCTATTGGACTTATCAATTCGCTCATTTTCATTTGGATGGGCAATTATGGGCAAGAGCTTTTCAACTTATCCGTGGAACAAATTCCGATTTATCGGGTGATGATGTACATTCTAGCTGCCAGTACGATCCTCAACTGGCTTTCCAACGTCATCATTCAGCTACTCAGCGCCAAAGATGAATTGGGCTATGTCAATCGAGTAAACGTAATCAGCAGCATCCTAAACTTCGTCGTGGCATTGGTCGCCATCAATCTCCAATGGTCTTTGCCGGTTTATTTTGTCTTTTACACGCTGTCTACCCTCATTCCAATTCCGTTCAATGTCTATAAACTTCGGGTTTTTCCTATTTCCCTAAAAAATCTCCTAGGCCCAAAATGGGATGGAAAAATATTCAAAGAAATCTTAGGATACAGTTCTGCTATATTTCTGATGGGTCTTTTCCAGTTAACTGCCAATGAACTTCGCCCTATCCTATTGGCCAGATTTGCAAGTGGAATTGATGTATTGACGGATTATCGTGTGATTCAGACTATTGCGATGCTCGTGATTTCCTTTGGAACTGTATTTCTTCAAGTCCTGCTTCCAGCTGCATCCAAAGTATATGCGGAAAAAAATCAGGAGAAAATGGAAAAAATGGTCTTCGAAGCCACTCGGTTTATTTCCATGTTTTTGACTGCAGTTGTATTTGTGCTGGTGCTAAATTCTGACACCATTTTGTTGCTGTATATGGGTAAAGAATACCTCCATCTTACTGTATGGCTAAATATTTGGCTTTTCACAGTCCTGCTCAACATGCATAATACTCCTGTGGCTAGCTTGGTTCTATCTTCAGGGAAAACGCGATTTTTGATCTATTCATCTGCAGTTGCATGCATTGTATCCTTACCGATCACTGTCATTCTTGCACCCTCTTACGATGTTGGGGCAGCGGTCTTAGGATACTTCGTTTACATGGTCATCCAAATAGGATTCTTCTATGTGTACTACATCCCAAAAGTCTTGAAGCTAAATAGCAAGCGAATTTTCTTTGGAGCATTTGGCCCGGCTATTCTTTGCGGCTTGGCATCCTTTGGTGGTGCTTATTTGGCCAAAGACTTGCTCCATAATGCTGAGGGTTTTATTCTTATTTTATTTGTTTCAACTGTGTTTGTCATTCTTTTCGGAGTTCTGCTACGAGTTTTCGTAGTAAAGTCTGAAGATATTCGGCAATTCAAAGAACTCTTTAAGAAGCCAGGTTCCTCTACTTTTCCATCAAACAATGACTAAATTTTCTATTTGTATACCGGCATATAAGAGTAAATATTTCAAGGAATGCATTGATAGTATCTTGAATCAGACTCTACCGGATTTTGAATTGATAATACTCAATGATTGCTCCCCTGAACCTGTCAAGGAAATTGTGGCCTCACTTGAGGATCCAAGAATTCGGTATTTTGAAAATGAAAAAAATGTCGGTTCGGTAGATTTAGTCGACAATTGGAACAAATGCCTAAGCCTCGCAACTGGGGAGTTTGTCATCATAATGGGGGATGATGACCTCCTTAGGGCAGACTATCTCGAAGAATTT
>CAYTXN010000213.1:4055-6043 GCA_964441195.1 uncultured Limnohabitans sp. | reverse complement strand
GAAAGGCCAAATACAAAAGTGAATGTTGATTTTAAAATCATTTTCCTCATCATTAGGTGTTAAAAGTTCATTTTCCAAGTCTAAAAATCCTTGTCAGAACTAAGCTAAGACTAGTTTTATAGGTCAGCTCATAGCGCATTCTTTTTAATGAGAAAACAATTCGAGCATCTCTGGTGAGGTCAAAATAACGCATTTGGCTTCTACAGGATGAAAAGGATAACAACCTTTGTCAAATTCTTTGACGTGGAATTTTCTGAAAGAGTATGAATTATGGCGGAGCCTATCATTCCACTACTTCCTGTTACAATTACTACTTTGGTTTTGTAGTCTATTTTCTTCTCCTAAACTTCACGAAGTAGAGAATTACTATTATGACCAGAAGTGGAATAATCCACATTCCCCAACCCATTCCCATACCCCAAGTGTTATCGTGCATCATGATAGTTAGTTTTAAAGATGAATGAATTCATTTTCATATGATTATAATTTTTTTTCATTGGCCATATGGAATGCCCTGAATAATCATCCCCCTGTGTGAGATTTATTCTCATGGGTATTTCATAACAATTGTATTTAATTGACTTTATTATTAAAAAGGATCATTTAGCTTACTCACCCGAATAAGTTTCTTATTGACAAATTCTTCAATCCCCAATTCGGAGAGTTCTCTGCCAAAGCCTGAACGCTTTGTGCCACCAAAAGGAAGATCAGCTTGTGTCCATGTAGGATGGTTAATGAATACCATTCCTGTATCAATTTGATCGGCTATTCTTTTTCCACGCTCAATATCCTGGGTAAAAATGGAGGCTCCCAAACCAAAATCTGAATCATTAGCCAGATCAATGGCAGCCTGTTCGTCTTTCACCACATAAAAGGATGCTACTGGTCCAAATAATTCTTCATGATAAGCTGACATACCAGGTTTTAGGCCAGTGAGTATCGTGGGCTCTATAAATGCCCCTTTACGATCTGGACGTTTACCTCCCAATAAAATTTCCGCTCCTTCATCAACTGACTGTTTTATTTGATCGGCCAAATGATCCACAGCTGTTTCACTGCTCAATGGGCCTAATTCTGTAGCGGGATCCATCGGATCACCTATTTTCAATTTCGAAAGCTTGTCCTTAAATTTTTTAATAAATGTATCTGCAATGGCTTCCACTGCGATGAACCGCTTAGAGGCTACACAACATTGACCGTTGTTATTTATTCTACCGACAACTGCCCACTCTACCGTTTTATCCATATCAGCATCTTCCAGGATAATAAACGCATCATTACCCCCAAGCTCCAGTACTACCTTTTTTAGATGTTTTCCGGCCTCCTTGGCAACACTTGCGCCAGCTTCTTCACTTCCTGTTAAGGAAACCCCTTTTATTCTTTCGTCAGAAATCAATTCAGATGCACGTCTACCTGAGATATATAGATTTGTGTATAGACCTTTGGGTGCTTCAGCTTCGGTGAATAGTTCTTCAATCGCAGCGGCACATTGTGGTACTATAGAAGCATGCTTAAGCAAAATAGTATTGCCCACCATAATATTAGGAGCTGCAAAACGAGCCACTTGGTAAAAAGGAAAGTTCCACGGCATAATACCAAGCAAAACACCAATTGGGCAACTCCGAATAATTGCACTTCCAAATTCAGGGTCGAGTACTTTATCCTTCAAAAATGGTTCTCCATGAACCGCATAATAATCATAGATATGCGCACTCAATTCGATTTCAGCCTCAGACTGTGACAAAAGTTTTCCCATTTCCAAGGTGATGGTTCTAGCAAGTTCTGACTTTTTAATCCGCATGAGCGAAGCGACCCTTTGAAGCAAATCAGCTCTATGGTTAAAACTGGTTTTTTTCCAAATTGTAAATGCTTTTTGAGCTTTAGCCACTTTAGCAACCAAACTTTTTTCTGTCATTTCTTCAAATGATAAAACTGACTTTTTTAAGTTTGGGTTGATCGTTTGAATGGACATATTTTATAAGTTTAAA
>CAYTXN010000213.1:0-3955 GCA_964441195.1 uncultured Limnohabitans sp. | reverse complement strand
CTACAATTAAGCAATAGTAATACCGTGTACAAAAAAATGGGATCTGAGTAAATGAGAGCATGATTAGTTTTTTATCGGAAAAAAAAATCAGGCAATTAGGGTAAAAAAATGCCGATAAGGTGAGTATTGAGATAATCTGCAATTCTGCCAGTAAGTAAGATTATGCTTTAGAAAGTTCCGGATAATCGTCCACACTTGGCCGTGGTGGAGACGACGGACCACTGTCCACCGAAAGAAGAATTAGACTCTAGCCCTTCTTTTTATTCGGCTTGTGGCAAGAAGGCGGATATACATAAAAAAGTATCTGAATATCCGCAATGCTGCCAGTCGGTAAGATATATGCTTTAGAAGTTGCGGCTAATCGTCCACACTTGTCCGCCGTGGTGGAGTCCACAGCAAAAAGAATTGGACTCTAGTCCATCTTTTTTTCGCATTGTGTCAAGAAAGCGGATATACAGATTTGTAATTATTTGAAATGAAAGCCAACAGCAGAGGTAAAGGTGCTATTGAAAAAAGATTTACACCTTTTATGACTTCGGGAGCATCCCATGGATTAATGGCTTCAAAATCTAAAAAGCTCGGAAGCGGTGAAACTTTTTCTCAGCCCCTTCCTTTCCACCCATTTTTCCCTAATTTCATACGATTGTAAATTATTATTAAAGGCCATATGGAATCTCGCATGACTTTTATCCTTTCTAAAGTTGACTTTGGGTCATGCCAGTCTGCCTCAGGCAGGCTCGATTTCATTCTAGACATAAATTACTTTTTGTGACATCGAACATGAAGTATCCTTCGCAAATTGGGACAGGCTATCTGGCGATTTAAAAAACGAATAAAAACGGATGAAAGAATTAAAAAAGTTACCTCTGGTGCTAGATGAACCCTGGCTGGAGGCTTACGAACCAAAAATAGAGAAGCGTTTTCAGAATTATCAGTCTGCTATCCGGGCGATTAACGATTTCTCCGGAAGTATTTTGGAGTTTGCCAGAATGCATGAATTCTATGGCGTTCACTTCGACAAACTCCGAAATGGATGGGTTTACCGGGAATGGGCACCGGCCGCCAAAGCGCTTTTCCTTATGGGAGATTTCAACTGGTGGGATCGAAATTCCCATCCTTTACGGAGTAGTCCTCGAGGTGATTGGGAGATTTTTCTTCCCTATGAAGAATACAAAAACACCTTTACCCACAAAAGCAAAATTAAAGTTCGGGTCATCGGAGCAAATGATGTCTCCCTAGACCGTATTCCTGCATATATCCGACGAGTGGTACAGGATGAAGAAAGTCATGACTTTTCGGGTCAACTTTGGTTTGAACCCCAGCCTTTCGCATGGACGGATCAGAATTTTTCCTTGGATGAAGCTGCAAAAATGCCACTCATCTATGAAGCACATGTTGGGATGGCTTTGGAAGAAGCAAAAGTGGGTACCTATACAGAGTTTGAAGAGCTAATTCTCCCTCGCATCAAGGCTGGCGGATATAATTCCATCCAACTGATGGCGGTGATGGAGCATCCGTATTATGGCTCATTTGGCTATCATGTCTCCAATTTCTTTGCGCCATCGTCACGGTTTGGGACGCCGGAGGAACTCAAATCCCTGATCAACACTGCTCACAAAATGGGCATCGCTGTGGTTATGGACATCGTACATTCCCACGCAGTCAAAAACGTCAACGAAGGCCTCAACGAATTTGACGGCACGGACCATCAATACTTCCACCCCGGTCCAAAAGGCTATCACGAAGGCTGGGATTCCAAACTTTTCGATTATGGAAAATGGGAAGTGCAGCAGTTTCTCCTTTCCAATATCCGCTATTGGATGGAGGAGTTTCACTTCGACGGGTTCCGATTTGATGGAGCGACTTCCATTATTTATGCGCATCACGGGTTGGTTTCATTCGATTCGGCGGAAAAATACTTCGACGAAGGCGTAGATGAGGACGCCTTATTATACCTCCAACTTGCCAATACGCTAATTCATGGCTTGAACCCAAAAGCACTTTCCATAGCGGAAGAGGTAAGCGGAATGCCGGGACTCTGTAGAAAGGTCGAGGATGGAGGAATAGGGTTTGACTTTAGATTGGCTATGGGAATTCCGGACTATTGGATCAAGACACTAAAACACAAGCAGGACGAGCAATGGGATCTTTTTGAGTTGTGGCATGAACTGAGCAATCGTCCCAAACTGGAGAAGTCCATCGCTTATGCCGAAAGCCACGATCAGGCACTAGTTGGGGATAAAAGCATTGCATTCTGGCTTATGGACAAGGAAATGTACTTTTCCATGACTGTGCTGGAGCAAAATCTCGTCGTCGACCGAGGGATCGCCCTGCACAAAATGATCCGCATGATAACGCTTTCTCTGGGAGGCGAAGGCTATCTGAACTTTATCGGAAATGAATTCGGGCACCCCGAGTGGGTGGACTTCCCGCGACTGGGTAATGAGTGGAGCTACCAATACGCCCGTCGGCAGTGGTCTCTGGTGGATGATCCCCTACTCCGCTATCAGCAGCTGGATAAGTGGGACAAAGTGATGATCCAACTCGCCAAAGACCATAAACTTCTTTCATCCGCCCCAGGAGTGCAACTCCATCTCGATCCGGATAAGAAAATCCTGGCTTATGAGCGAGGCGGATTGATTTTCGTCTTTTCTTTCCATCCTACTGAGTCCTTTTTCGGTTTCCCGATCCGAGTTTCTGAGTCTGGAACCTATCAACTGATCCTCCACTCCGATGAAAAAATCTACGGTGGCTTCGAGCGATTGGATAAAACAATCACCTATCCCACAGACAAAGACCAACAGGTGTTATTGTATGTTCCTAATCGAGTTGTGATGGTGATGAAAAAGAAATAGAAACTATAGTTGTGCCTATTAAGCCAAATTTGATAAATAGGATTTCTAAAGGTGCATGAAAACAAGTTCAAGGACTCTCTTTTTTGGTCAGATTGCGTTTAAAAACTCTTTTCGATATCGGTAATGATCTCCATAACACCCAAAAATTGATTGTAAGCATGAATAATAAAAGAAGAAATTTATTAGGTAGCTTGGCACTCGCACCAATTTTATTGGGTTCTCGCAGCCTATTCGAAGGCCCATTAATTAAACCCACTTCCCTGTCCAGATTACAATATAGCATCAATGCCTATTCTTTCAATTCCTTGTTAAGCAGTGGTGAAATGACATTTTTTGATATGATGGAGTTCGCCTCTAAGCTTGGTTTGAATGCAGTTGACTTAACGGGCTATTATTTTTCTGATTATCCTAAAATACCAGATGATAAAACATTGTTTCAGTTAAAGAAGAAAGCATTACAATTAGGATTAAATATTCCATGGACTGGGGTAAGGAATAATTTTGTAAATCCGGATAAAACTTCAAGAGAGTCTGATATTGAATTGATAAAAAATTGGTTGCAAGTATCATCGAAACTAGGAGCTTCAATTATGCGGATTTTTCCAGGAAGTGGAAAACACGAAGGATATACCAGAGACGAGGTTAAAAAATGGATGGTGTCAGACTTTCAAGAGTGTGCTAAATATGCTGAAGAAACAGGAGTTATTGCGGGCATGCAACATCATAATGATTTTTTATACGAAGCCGATGAGATTATCGATATTTTAAAAAGAGTAGGTTCAGATTGGTTTGGATTAATTTTAGATATTGGTAGTCTAAGAAGAGGAGATCCGTATAAAGAAATTTTAAAATTGGCTCCCTATGCAAATTACTGGTTTATTAAAGAATTGGTTTATGTAAATGGGATTGCGGAACCTGTTAATATGAAAAAGATTGCCACGATATTAAAAGAGGTAAATTATACTGGTTACATTTCTTTCGAAAGATTGACTGATGGCAATCCAAAACAAATTGTAACTTCTATGTTTAATGACTTTAGAACAGAGTATGAAAAACTCTAAATATGAAGGCAACCAAGCACATTCTACAAATAGAAATAT
>CAYTXN010000212.1:0-6061 GCA_964441195.1 uncultured Limnohabitans sp. | reverse complement strand
CAAACCTTGTAAGTAAAATTTTATTTGTTATTCTGATTGATGCAAATTCTTAACAGATTCAAAACAGCAACACCGGTTAATTGAATATTCAGCATTCTGTCTTGTGTCAATTGAAGCTTTTTTGCCTCGGTAAAGCCTTCTCCTGCACAGCAAATCCACACGGTTCCCACTGGTTTTTCATCCGATCCACCATCCGGTCCGGCAACTCCACTACTGGCTAAACCGAAATCCGAACCGAAAATAGATCTAACACTTTCGGCCATTTCTCGTACGGTTTCTTCACTGACAGCGCCATGATTTCTCAAAGTTTCTGACTTGACACCTAGGACTTTTTCCTTGAACTGATTGTGATAAGGAACGATACTTCCTTGGTAATAATTAGAGCTTCCTGGAATTGAAGTGATCAAATGTGAGATATAACCTCCCGAACAGCTCTCAGCCAAAGCTACATTTTTCCCGTTTTGCTTCAAAAGCTTTCCAATGGCAGTTTCAAGAGTTTCCTCATCGTAGCCATAAACGTACTTTTCAATTGTAGGTAAAATGGCTTGAATTTGTTCTTCAATTTCCGTTTCCAGGACTGCCTGGTCATCACCAAAACCCGTAAGACGAAGTTTTACATGGCCGAGCGATGGTAAATATGCAAGCCGGATATGTTCAGGAAGCGCATTTTCCCAATCTTTGATCAAGTCCGCCAACCAGCTTTCTCCAATACCAACTGTTTTGATGACTTTATGAAAAATGATGGGAAGCGTGAAAAGGCTCGGGAGTTTGGGGAGAACAAAGTCTTTCATGAGTTTTTTCATTTCATGAGGGACTCCCGGCATCGACATCCAGTAGGTTCCATTTTGCGCAAACCACATTCCTGGCGCTGTACCGACTTCATTGGGAACATAAGTGCAGCAAGAGGGAAGATGACCTTGGAGAATGTTTAGCAGCGTCATTTCTCTCCCCCTTCGTTTGAAATACGAGGTCACTGCCTCGACAGCGACAGGAAATTCGACGATTTCACATCCGAAATATTCTGCCAAAAGAGGCTTTGTCAAATCATCTTGTGTAGGTCCAAGTCCACCAGTGATTAGTACGATATCAGCTCGTTTCTCCGCTTCAGCGAAGGCGGCCAATATATCTGTCCGATTATCGCCAACAGTAGTTTTTCTCACCACTTTTACACCCATCAGATCAAGTTCTTGACTGATCCAATGAGAATTGGTATCCACTATCTGGCCATAGAGCAATTCGTCTCCGATAGCTATAATTTCTGCTTTTACGAGTTGCATTCTGAGATTTTGGGTTATCTAACTTTTGCTTTTTTTATGATCTTGGAGAAAATTCCCGGGAGGAATCTCTTTAGGTGGACAGCTAATGTTTCTTTTCCTCCGATATAGATCTCCTCTTTTTTTCGAGTGATAGCAGAGAAAATTTCGTCTGCACAATCCTCAGGGCTCATGCCTTTTTCTTGGGCTTGGTCCATTTTACCAAGAGTACTTCCATCAGCAGTAATTGCATTAATGGAGACATTTGTTCGGATAAACCCTGGACAAATCATGGTTACGAGGATATTATCCTGAAAATGCTCAGCTCTCAAGGTATCAAAAAATCCGTGCAAGGCGTGTTTGGAAGCTGCATAGGATGACCTAAATGGTGAACCAAACTTTCCAACAAGTGAACTTACCACTGCGAATTGTCCAGATTTCTGAGTGATGAAATGAGGTAGAATAGCTTTAGTTAATGCCACCGTTCCGAAAAAATTGACTTCCATCAGCTTTCGATCCACTTCCAAACCAGTTTCCTTGATCAGTGATCGTTGGCTGATTCCTCCGTTGTGAAGGACCATATCCACCTTTCCGAAAAATGAAATGGCTTGATTTACTTTTTCTTCAAAAGAAGAAATCTCAACCAAGTCCAGTGGCAAAACGAGAACTTCTGAGGAATGCGAGCATTCAGATTTTACCCGGATTAGTTCGGTTTCATTTCTGGCAGAAATAATCACATGAAAACCTTCTTTCGAAAATTTCTTCGCGGTGGCTTCTCCTATTCCAGAGGATGCTCCAGTGATCCAAATGACCGATTTTGACATTGTCATTTATTGATTTTTTCGTAAGTCACAAAAGCGAAGGGAAATTCATTTTTTTCGTCATCTGGGAAGCTTTCTCGCTCGACTTCTTTCCAGATTTTTGGATTTATTTCAGGAAAAAAGGTGTCTCCTTCAGGTTTAGCTTCAACTTCAGTAATCTCCAAACTGTCACACATATTGATAGTCTCTTCGTAAATCTGACCTCCACCGATAATGAAAAGTTGCTCGATGCCTATTTTGTTGCAAAAAATAAACGCTTCTTCTACAGATTGAAAAGCATAATGACCCTCAGGAGCTTGATAATCAGGGTTTCGAGTGATAATTAAATGAGTACGGTTTGGAAGTGGTTTTCCGAAGGATTCATAAGTTTTCCTTCCCATCAAGATAAAATGACCCGAGGTCAAAGATTTGAATCTTTTCAGGTCAGTAGAAAGTTTCCAAACTAATTGATTGTCTTTGCCTATGACGTTGTTTTTCGCTTTGGCTACGATTAGGGTAATTTTCACAGAACTTCAATGTTTGGCTTGAAGTTACTAGTCTTTGCCTTAAAAAATGAAATAGGGCAGAAAAACTGCCCTATTAAAGTTTTATTTGCCCATTTCGGCCATCATATTTGGAAAGTCGGACATACTATATTTTCGAGGGCTATTTGTTTCTATTTCTATAACTTTCATTTCTGTTCTAGAGCCATCGTTGTCAGTAAAGTTCATTTCTAAAAAACTACCTTTTGGAGCATTGGAAAACATGGATCCATATCGGTCCATGGTTTTATTGGAAACCATGGGGTTACTTTGGGGAGAAAACATGGACAAACCATCAATCGGTGTTTCAGTGACCCAATATTGGCCTTCACCATCTTCTGATTCTATCAGATATTCCTCACATTCATATCCTAGGATGGTTTTTTTGTTTCCGGTTTTTGTGATTTTATAATCAGGGTTTTCTAGTTGCTCCTCGACTTCTTCATCTACCATACCTTGCATTTTGTCATAGTCCATCTTGATTGCGATGCTGGATTTTTCTCCCTTATTTTCCATCAGCATGACCATAGCCTGGTTTTTGGAATCCATGATAGAAGTGGTGGAATTCTCAGGGCTTTTGGGGTCGCTGAAGGACATTCCCATGAACTCTGAATTGTCTGAGAGCAAATAGTGCATCTTCATCGGGTCTTCGGATTTACCCCTTTTATCTGTACTTGTCACTTCCATGACCATGTATCCGGTGAATGAGTATTCTGTCTCGGTAGGGGCAGGTTTCATCATCCCACTAAACATCCCATCAATCGCATCATTGGTTTTCTTTTCCGAGGCCTCCCTCGCTTTTTTAGTTGCGGCATTTTCTACACCCTGTGCGGCAGCATTTTGAATTTTCTTCAAAAGCTGGGCTTGGGAAGGTGACGCTAGTAAGATTCCTACTAAAATTAGGATGTTCAAAATTGACTTGTTCATGAGCGTTTTGGTTAAAAATTCAATTCAATTTCCTAAAAATGAATTGGATACAAAAACAAAAGGCAATAAAAAAGGGCTTAAATTTTAAGCCCTCGTAGTAATTCATCTGTTTTCATTCGCTTTTTTCCTTCCATTTGGAGTTCTAAAATCTCTAAAGTTCCTATTCCTGTTTGGAACTTTAGAAAAGATTTTCCGTCCGTTTCCCAATCGCCTGACTGTTTTCCCAGGAGGTTTTCGACGCTAAAAGTGGTTTTGAAAATCTTGCAGGTTTTATCCTGAAATTCAGTCCAAGCCGCTGGATAGGGAGAAAGTCCACGAACTAAATTATGGATGGATTCAGCTGATTTAGTCCAGTCGATTTTGCATGTTTCTTTGAAAATCTTAGGTGCATGTTGAAGCGCTTTGGATTCGTCTTGAACACTGGGATTTACTTCATTTTTGGAAATTGCTTCTACAGTTTTGACGACTAAATCAGCACCGATGGTCATCAGTTTTTCATAAACTGTTCCGAGATCATCTTCGGGTTTGATCGTGATTTTTTCCTGGAAAATGATGCTTCCCGTGTCGATCTCATGCTTTAGAAAAAAAGTTGTCACGCCAGTTTCCTTTTCACCGTTTATAATGGCCCAATTGATTGGTGCAGCACCGCGGTAGTTGGGCAGGAGGGAAGCGTGAAGGTTAAAGGTGCCTAAAGGCGGCATATTCCAAACGGCTTCCGGGAGCATTCGAAAGGCTACAACAATTTGAAGATCAGCCTTCAGATCCTTTAATTCCTGCTGGAATTCGGGGTTTTTGAGGTTGGTAGGCTGTAGGATGTGAAGCCCAAGCTTTTCTGCAGCTTCCTTCACGGGTGAGCCCACGAGTTTCTGTCCTCGTCCTTGGGGCTTGTCCGGTGCGGTGATGACTCCTACCACATTCCAACCTGCTTCCACCAACTTCTCCAGTGCCGGCACGGCAAATTCTGGCGTGCCCATATAAATGATTCGGAGATTTTTGTTTTGTATTTCGTTATTCGACATTCAGAATTAGATGTTCATTATTAATTCGAGATTTGAGATTTGAAATCACTTTACCTCAAACTCGAATTTCAAATCATTTGTAAATCAGGTACTTCTCTCTTTTTCCTTCAAACTCAGCCAAACCAGCCTTCCAGCTTTCCCGAATCTCTGATTCACTTTTTCCCGCAAGAATCTGCTTTTTCAATTCATCCGTTCCAACCAAGGTATTAAAGTAATTGTTGAAGAATTTCTCCTTCATCCCGGACTTGTTGTAGGCTTCGAGCAGGTATTCCAGGGTAAACCGATGATCCATGGATTCTCCTCTTAGATCTCTGCCATAACAAAGTTTGTTCTGTAGTGGTGGAGTTTTGGACATACCATCGATGCTCACAGGAGTGAACTGGAAATCGCCGAATTTAGGATCAGGATAGCCATATACCTGAAAGGGAAAATATGTGCCTCGACCAAGGGAAACTACAGTCCCTTCAAATAGGCATGTGCTCGGGTAAAGTTTAATCGCTAAATCTGTTGGAAGATTTGGGGAAGGTTTTACGGGTAAACTGTATGCCATAGAACGATTCCAGTTTGACACAGGAATGACTTCAAGATCTACTGTCAAACCACCTTTTAGCCATTTTTCTCCATTGATCATTTTCGCCAATTCACCTACGGATAAACCATGGACAATCGGGATATTGTGCATGCCTACAAAGGATTCAAATCCCGGCTTGAGCATCGGACCATCGATGTAGCCGCCATTTGGGTTGGGACGATCAAAGATGATCACTTTTTTACCTTGTTCGGCGCAGGCTTCCATCACATAATGCATCGTGCTGATGTAGGTGAAAAAGCGCGTCCCGACATCCTGAAGATCGAAAATCACCACATCCAAGTCTGCAATCTGCGCCGCTGATGGTTTCTTATTATTTCCATAAAGCGAGACAATCGGTAATCCGGTTTTTTGGTCGATGCTGTTATCGACTTTCTCTCCTGCATCCGCAGTACCTCGAAATCCATGTTCAGGCACAAACACCTTTTTCACCTGCACTCCTTTTTCCAATAGAAAATCAACCACATGCTTATTGGCAGATTGAGGCATGATGCTGGTTTGGTTTCCTACAAATCCCACTCTTTTCCCGTTAAGGCTCGATAGATAGAGCTCAGATTGCTCTGCACCAGTCAATATTGGCTGTTGTGCCTCTGACAATTTTGGGTGGCAATGGAAAAGAGAAAAAACCAAAAAGTAAATCAGGAATGAATTTTTCGTTTGCTTCATGCTATTTTGCGGGGATTTTGAACAAATTAAAAGGATTATCCGCTCCTTTGCTAGTAGATTCTGGAATGATTGGAGTACGGCGGATATTCGTTCACTGTCGCCAGTTGACCGTCGACCATGGACGTCCAATCCAAGAAAATCCGATAAGGAATTCGAGATCGTTTGCCAAGTTTTGAACCAAAAAAAGCTCCTTTTTGAACCTTTCCTATTTCATTGCCAAAAGAATCAGTTTCAGACAGGCCGGAGGATTTTCGGGGACAATTCA
>CAYTXN010000211.1:2095-6074 GCA_964441195.1 uncultured Limnohabitans sp. | reverse complement strand
CCATCACTCTGAAGCGATTTTGCTACCAACTCATAGAAAATCACGACGATTTTGATAATACAGTAATTCTTGGACTTCAACCTAGGGGAACTTTACTTTTAGATAAAATTGTCATTTTGCTTGAAGAGATCTCCGGAATTAAAGTTCCCTCAGGATACTTAGATGCGACATTTCATCGAGATGATTTTAGAAGAAGAGATTTTCCGCTCAAAGCCAATGAGACTAAAATTGATTTTCTTGTCGAGGGAAAAAAAGTAATCCTAATTGATGACGTGCTCTATCAAGGCCGATCCGTCCGTGCCGCCATGGATGCGATGATTGCCTTTGGAAGACCGCAAAAAGTGGAATTAATGGTTTTAGTGGATCGTCGATTGACGCGAGATTATCCCATTATGCCTGATTATTTTGGTGTCAAAGTGAATACATTGGACACGCAATATGTCGTGGTGGAATGGAAAGAACAAGGCCACCCGGCCGATGCAATTTGGATCACAGAGAAAGTTAAAAGTTAATCATGTCGCAACTCAGCACCAGACACCTGCTAGGAATCAAAGACATTACTGAGACAGATATTCGCCTGATTCTCGATACAGCGGCCAATTTCAAAGAAGTGATCAATCGGCCGATCAAGAAAGTCCCTTCCCTTCGCGACATTACGATTGCCAATATTTTTTTCGAAAACTCCACCCGAACCCGCCTTTCCTTTGAGCTTGCTGAAAAACGACTTAGTGCTGACGTGATTAACTTTACTTCGGCTAACAGTTCGGTGAAAAAAGGCGAAACCCTCGTCGATACGGTTAATAATATACTGGCGATGAAAGTGGATATGGTGGTGATGCGGCATGCCAGTCCTGGAGCAGCACATTTTCTTTCCAGGAATATCACCGCCAACATTGTCAATGCCGGAGACGGTACCCACGAACATCCCACACAGGCGCTTTTAGATGCGTATTCCATGCAGGAGAAACTCGGAGATCTGACCGGAAAGAAGGTCGCCATCATCGGGGATATTCTGCACTCCAGGGTAGCGCTATCCAATATTTTCTGCCTTCAAAAACTAGGAGCAGAAGTGATGGTCTGCGGACCGATTACACTTTTGCCTAAGTACATTTCCAGTCTGGGAGTTAAAGTGGAACTGGACGTGAAGAAAGCATTGGAATGGTGCGATGTGGCTAATGTGCTGAGAATCCAACTGGAGCGGCAGCAGATCAAATATTTTCCAAGCTTGAGAGAGTACTCGCTTTACTACGGGATCAATAAAAAAATGCTTCAGGCGCTCAATAAAGAAATCGTCATCATGCACCCGGGACCGATTAACCGTGGTGTGGAATTAAGCTCAGATGCGGCAGACTCAGAGCATTCAATCATTCTCAATCAGGTCGAAAATGGAGTTGCTGTCCGAATGGCTGTCCTTTATCTTTTGGCCGGGATCAAGGGGTAATTAACAAGTATTCATAAATAAAAAAAAATGGCGGTAAAATCATCTTTACCGCCATTTTTTTTGATCTCGAATCTCAAATTTCAAATCTCAAACTTTTTATTTCCCCCACTTTCCTCCACCGATAAAAAAGCCAAGCGTAAATCCGAAGTATTCATTAACTGCTTCACCGATTACTTGTCCGCTCACATTTTGAAGATCACTTGATGGGACAAAGTTATATTCTGCACCAAGCCGGAATTTTCCTAGTTCCACACCCGCTCTTACCATAGGAGCCCATGCAAAAGAAGCTTCCAAATTGCCTACCTCTCCATCTCCGAAGTCCGAATCGTCGATCTTGACACTGCTCAGGGCATAGTATCCAAACCCTCCACCGATGTATGGCGATACACGACTTTTGCCTTTGTTGAGATAGTAGTTGAGGGTTCCTGCGATTGATGCGTTTGCTGAGATTTCTCCATTGTAATCTTCCTGAATGGAATAATAGGTGACATCTTTTGCCAAGGCAGCTACCCCAAGCCTCAATCCAAGGGCTAGATTATTTTTCAATAGAATCTGAGGCTCCATATTGACCAAAGCTCCAATCCCTCCTCCTTTTGGCATAGCTAGGCCCAAGTCCATTTGATAGCGAAAACCTCCTGCCCGTTGAGCATAGGTTGATTGCATTATCGTAAGCATAATAATTACTCCGAAAAGTTTTTTCATAGTGTTTCGTTTTATACATCAATTTTATCAAAAAGATTTGATTTTGCTGTAACAGGTTGTCAGGACCGGAGGTTTAATTTAAAAGTTCTTCATTGGTGGATTAAATTCTGCACTTCTCTACCGCAGACTTGGACATCCTCGTTAATTTGCCGAAAATCACGAAACGAATTTTAGATGCTTACAGTCACCAATCTGATCAAGAAATACGGAAAGCAAAATGCGGTCGATGATATTTCATTTCACTTAGATGGAGGAGAGGTAGTCGGTTTGCTGGGTCCTAATGGCGCTGGAAAAAGCACAACGATGAAATGCATCGTAGGCTTGCTTCGTAAAACGTCAGGGGAAATTACCATCGGGGGACATGACCATCTCAGCGTGGAGGCAAAGCGTTTTTTTAGCTACATTCCTGAGACGCCATACGTCTATGATCTACTGACCGTCAAGGAGCACATGCAGTTTATCGCCCAGGCCTATGGTGTGAAGGATTGGCAGGGAAAAGCAGGAGAACTTTTGGAGCTTTTTGAATTGGATGATAAAGCCGATAAACTAGGAAGGGATCTGTCTAAAGGGATGCGACAAAAGGTTTCCATTTGCTGTGCGCTTTTGCCGGATCCTCAACTCTTGTTCTTTGATGAACCGATGATTGGCCTCGATCCAAAAGCCATAAAAAACACCAAACAAATATTTAAAAATCTCAAAGAAGCCGGTAAAACCATTTTAGTCAGTACTCACCTAATTGACAGCGTAGAGACGATCGCGGATCGGATAATGATTTTGAAGGAGGGGAAAATTATAGGGAATGACACCATAGCAAATCTAAAGCAACAGGCTGCACAGAGTGAGATTTCATCCTTGGAGGATCTATTTTTAGAAATGACAAAAGATGCATGAAATAAGGCTTTTGCTCAGGAAGGATATTTTCATCCTGATCAATAATATCAAGCTCATTCTCAAAAATCCGCTCAGGCTTCTACCCTATGGAGCCTTGGTGGGATATTTTATATTTATCTACTGGCAAGGTTCAAAAAGACGAAAAGAGGAAGGGCTAGATGAAGTTCAGAATCTCAACCTTGAAGGAATGCCTGAGCCTGATTTTGCAGTGCAAAACATCATTGGTGGAATCACCATTTTAGCCTTGGGTTTTTTGGTTTTCCAACTTTATCGAGCGACCAAAAATAATGTCAGCTTTTTCAAAATGGCTGATGTGAATCTACTTTTCACTGCGCCGGTAAAGCCCGAAAATTTGCTGCTCTATTATATGGCAAGGTCCATTTTGCCATCTCTGGGTGGATCAATTCTCTTTTTGGTTTACGGAGGAAGTCAGATGGCAAGTCAATTCGATTTGACTGTTAGCATTGCGGTGTTTATGGTTTTGGGATTTGCTTTGTTCTTTTTTATGATTTTCCCGATTCGATTTTTGATCTATACGCTTCATACCAAGTATGGCGTGATGGAATACATTCGGGGTGGTATAATCGGAGTGGGATTAGGATTGGCCTTGATGATTATGATTCCTGGAATTATGGCCGAGAAATTCTGGCAGGGGATGTTTTCCTGGATCGCATCTCCATGGTTTGATTTATTTCCTTTCGTAGGCTGGAGTCGAGGAATTATGAGTTATGCTTCCCATGGAAATGCGCTACTGTCACTTGCGTTTATTGGGTTATATGGCTTGACTTATTTTGCTGTGGTCAAGTTGGTGATTCAATATGCAGGATACTATTATGAGGATGTCCTTGAGGCTACCAAGACCAATGAAGACAAGTTAGACAAAGCACGTGGAAAACAAGAAGTGGGTGAAGGTACCTATAGCTTGAATGCTAAAAAGCAGTTGGC
>CAYTXN010000211.1:0-1995 GCA_964441195.1 uncultured Limnohabitans sp. | reverse complement strand
GAAAACAAGAAGTGGGTGAAGGTACCTATAGCTTGAATGCTAAAAAGCAGTTGGCTTTGCCTGATTTTGGCGCTGGAGCCAAAGCGTTCTATTGGAGAAATTATGTTCACAGCAGCAGGCAAGATTTTCATCCACTTTTTGGAATCTATTCGCTAAGCTTGGCAGGAATCGGGATTGTCATGGCAGGCTTGTCCAATTTTGACTGGTTCTCTCATAAGGTATTTTACTTCTATTTGCTTTTCATGCTTTTTTTCTATTTCATGGCCGGGATTGGTCGGGCCAATATTGGTGATCTGAAAAAGCCGTTTTTCATTTTAGTTCCGGCGAGTTGGTCGGCTAAATTTTGGAATATGATCAAACTGGATATCGTGCAAACGCTGATTTTTGCTGCAGTTTTGATCGTGCCTTCAGTTTTTCTAGCGCATATCAGTCTAGAATTGATCCCTTTATTTTTGGTGGGGATCGTGGTATTTTATCTGATAGGATTTGCGATTAATCTCATTCCTCAGGTTGCATTGGACGAAGGTTGGGACCGGAAGCTCATCAAGCCATTTATGATAGGAGGTATTTTCCTTTTTGGAATTATTCCAACTGTGATTCTGAGTGTGATCATGTTCATCGTAACGAAGCAGTTTGTTTGGACTTTGCTTACCTGTGTTATAGGAATGACACTAGTGGCAGCGATCCTGCTACACGTTTCATTGGATGTGCTGAAGCGACTGGAATTTAAGGAAATGTAAAAAAGTGTTCAGTCGCAGTTTTCAGTATTTCAGTATTTTTCACAAAATATTATTTGGTTAAAAATTCATCAATTGGCTGAGTGCAGAAAAATTCCTGTAATTTTGAATCATCCAAATGTAACTACGCTATGATCTATAATTCCATCATTGATACCATCGGAAATACGCCAATGGTTCGCCTGAATAAACTTGCCAAAGACATCAAAGGAGAAGTTTTGGTCAAAGTTGAATACTTCAATCCTGGGAATTCTATGAAAGATCGGATGGCGATTAAGATGGTGGAAGATGCTGAAAAAGCTGGGATCCTAAAGCCAGGTGGAACGCTCATCGAAGGAACCAGCGGAAATACTGGAATGGGCTTGGCTTTGGCAGCGATAGCTAAGGGCTATAAGTGCATTTTTACCATGGCTGACAAGCAATCCAAGGAGAAAATTGATATCCTGAGAGCAGTAGGGGCGGAAGTGGTCGTTTGCCCAACGAATGTTTCTCCAGATGATCCAAGGTCTTACTATTCAGTAGCGAGAAAACTAAATGCGGATATCCCTAATTCCTTTTATCCAAATCAATACGACAACCTTTCCAACACCGCTGCTCATTACGAGACGACCGGACCGGAAATTTGGAAAGATACGGATGGCAAAATCACGCATTACGCAGCCGGTGTAGGTACAGGTGGATCTATGTGTGGAACTGCAAAATACTTGAAGGAGCAAAATCCAAATGTGGTCACTGTAGGTATCGATACTTATGGTTCTGTTTTCAAAAAGTATAAGGAAACTGGAATTTTTGACGAAAAAGAGGTTTATCCGTACCTGACAGAAGGGATTGGAGAAGATATTCTTCCAAAAAATGTGGACTTCAGCTTGATTGATCACTTCATCAAAGTGACGGATAAAGATGCCGCTGTAATGACCCGAAGATTGGCACGTGAAGAGGGACTTTTTGTAGGTTGGTCATGTGGTTCAGCTGTGCATGGCGCACTAGAATATGCGAAAGAACACCTGAAAGAAGGTGACAGAATGGTGATTATTTTACCAGATCATGGTACGCGGTATTTAGGTAAAGTCTATAATGACGAGTGGATGAGAAACCATGGTTTCCTTGAGGACAAAACCTATTCAACTGCCCGTGACATCATCGCTCAACGAAGCGGAAGTTATCAACTATTGGGCGTGAAAAAGTCTGACTCTGTCAAAGAAGCAATCGCAATCATGAACGGAAAAAGCGTCTCTCAGATCCCCGTTATGGAAAATGG
>CAYTXN010000210.1:0-6079 GCA_964441195.1 uncultured Limnohabitans sp. | reverse complement strand
AGAGGATGAAAATCCTTGGTGCTAAAGTCGTTCCGGCTACTTCCGGTTCCCAGACCCTGAAAGATGCTACCAACGAAGCGATGCGTCAGTGGATCAATAATCCAGTTGACACGCATTACATCATCGGTTCGGTGGTCGGTCCACATCCTTATCCGGAAATGGTGGCCAGATTCCAGTCCGTAATTTCGGAGGAAATCAAATGGCAGTTGGTGGAAAAAGAAGGAAGAGAAAATCCCGATTTAGTGATTGCTTGTGTAGGTGGTGGATCCAATGCAGCGGGAGCTTTCTACCATTATTATAATACACCTGAGGTTCGCTTGATTGCTGCCGAGGCTGCTGGTTTGGGTGTGAATTCAGGAAAGTCCGCTGCTACCACAGCACTGGGAACTCCAGGAATTTTGCACGGATCAAAGACGATTTTGATGCAAACAGAAGATGGTCAGGTGGTGGAGCCACACTCGATTTCTGCGGGATTGGATTATCCAGGAATCGGACCTGTCCATGCGCACTTGTTCGATATCGGAAGAGCAGAGTTTGTGGCTGTGGAGGATGAGGATGCGATGAAAGCCGGGATTTTGCTCAGTCGAACAGAAGGAATCATTCCAGCAATAGAGACGGCACATGCTATCCATGCTTTGAATATGATTGAATATCGCAAGGATGATGTCATCGTCATCAACCTGTCCGGAAGGGGAGACAAGGATTTGGAGACGTATATTAAGTGGGGAAACTATTGATTTACGAGTTACGATTTTGGATTTACGACCTCGAAAGGACCACAATCACTAAATCCAATGGTGGATTGAATTTGGTTAATGACTCAACTCTATTCACTACTTCGTAAATCGTACTTCTAAAATTAAATTCTCAAGTCTTGGAAATTGAAAAAGGCTTTGACTTTTTTCGCCATCTCGTAAATCGTAATTCGTAAATCGTACTTAAAAATGAACCGAATACAATACTTATTTAACACCAAAAAAGAACGGGTTCTCTCGATCTACTTCACGGCTGGTTTTCCGGAATTGGAGGATACGCTTCCGATTATGGAGGCAATTCAGGCTGGAGGAGCAGATATTATCGAAATAGGGGTTCCGTATTCCGATCCGATTGCTGACGGGCCGACCATTCAGGACAGTAATCTGATCGCTTTGGAAAATGGGATGAGCCTAAAGAAACTCTTCGATCAACTGAAGGGTTTCCGAGCCAAAATCCATCTTCCTGTAGTCCTGATGGGTTATTTAAATCCGATCATGCAATATGGAATGGAGGATTTTTGCAAGAAATGCAAAGAAGTCGGCGTTGATGGATTGATTCTTCCTGACCTTCCGATGCAGCAATATCAGGATGAGTTTAAGGAGCTTTTCGAAGAATATGGTCTGTTCAATACTTTCCTGATTTCTCCACAGACCTCTGAAAAGCGAATCCATGAGATCGATCAGAATTCCAATGGCTTTATTTATATGGTTTCTGCTCACAGCATCACCGGAGCTCGAACTGGAATCAGTGAAGAACAAATCGCTTATTTCGAGCGGGTCAAAGCCATGAACTTGAAGAATCCAAGGTTGATCGGTTTTGGGATTTCAGATTCCGAAACATTCACCACAGCTTCGAATTATAGCAATGGGGCTATTATTGGTTCGGCTTTTATCAAGAAAGTAAAAGAGTCAAAAAGTTTGAGTGCTGATATTCAGGAATATATTCAATCAGTTATTAGTTAATAAGTTATCAGTGATTGGTTTTAAGGTTGACGTTCAAAAAGACTCAATCCTATTAAAAACCTCATAATTCGTAAATCATAATTCGTACATACAAATGATTATTCAACTTCAATCCGATATCTCCGATGTCCAAAAGGACAAATTGATCGATCAGGTCAACGGATTCGGCTATAAAACTACCGAGGTCAAAACGCAATTGGGCGACTACCTGATTGGCATCGGAAAGAACGAATTTGACATTCGAAAAATCGGCCAAATGGATGGAATCAAAGACATTCACATCGTTTCCGATGAATACAAACTGGTGTCCAAGAAATGGAAAGCCAAGCCGACTTCTGTTGATCTAGGTGATGGAGTATTCATCAAAGACGGAGAAATGGCTGTCATCACCGGACCTTGCTCGATCGAGTCTGAAGAGCAAATCCGAAAAGTGGTGGACCATTGCGTGGAAAACGGTATCAAAATGATGCGTGGCGGTGTGTTCAAGCCTCGAAGTAGTCCTTACGCATTTAGAGGCCTGGGATTGGACGGTTTAAAACTTTGGCATGATATCGCAAGCAAAGCGGGGATCAAAATCGTGACCGAAGTGATGCAAACCTCTCAAATCGAGGAAATGTACCCGTATGTGGATGTGTATCAAGTTGGAGCACGAAATTCCCAAAACTTCAACCTCCTGGACGAACTTGGCAAAGTTGATAAAGCCGTGATGATAAAAAGAGGTATTTCCGGAACAATTGAGGAATTGCTTCAGTCTGCGGAATATGTCTTTTCCGGAGGAAATGAAAAACTAATCCTCTGCGAAAGAGGCATCCGAACTTACGAACGCGCCTCTCGAAACACCTTGGACCTGAATGCTATTCCGATCCTGAAAGCCAAATCACATCTTCCTGTGATTGTCGATCCGTCTCATGGCATTGGTATTAGATCTTATGTTCCTCAGATGGCTTTAGCAGGAGTGATGTCCGGAGCAGACGGGATTATCTATGAGTCTCATGAGATTCCAGAGAAAGCCTATTCTGACGGACAGCAGACTTTGGACTTTGCACAAAGTGCAAGACTTACAGCCTGGATAAGAGAAAGCTTTGCGATGCGCAAATCTTTCGACCTTTTGTAAAAATAAAATTGTCGATTGGCGAACAGCTTGTTAAATTCACACCATGAATCCAACACCAAGAACCTACGTTCATCATTCTTATCGTCTCCTCCATTGAGGGAATAGGAATGCTTTGGTTTTTGCTGAAGAATTTAAAAGGCCTATTCCATTGCTGGTATAGGCCTTTTTTAGTTTAGACATTAATTGAACCCTCCAAGGATTTCAAACCCTTGGAGGGTTGAGAGCAAGAAATTTCAACTCTTCAAGGGATTCAGAACCCATGGAGAGTACCCATAAACCCAAGTATAAAATGACTAACAAACCCAAAGACTGGGTCTTTTCTGACCCGAGATTAAAAGAGTTGAAGCAGGATTATGCAGCTTACACGGAGGAGGATTTTAAAGTTTGGAGGATATTATTCGAGCGGCAAATGCCAAATCTGCCTAAAGCAGCTTCACAAGCGTATTTGGATGGAGTGGAGGCTGTGAAGTTTACAGCTGACAGGATAGCAAATTTCGAGGAACTAAACGAGGTCCTCGTAAATACAACAGGCTGGCAGGTGCAGGTAGTACCGGGATTGATAGATGACGACTTGTTTTTCGGATTGCTGAATAACAAGCGTTTTCCTTCTTCGACTTGGCTGCGCAAAATGGAACAACTCGATTATCTGGAAGAGCCGGATATGTTCCACGATGCCTTTGCTCACATGCCGCTTTTGGTCAACCAGCATTATGTTGATTTCCTCGAAAACCTATCTGGAATTGCATTGAGGCATATTCAGGATCCTTGGGCGATTCAGTTGCTAAGCCGGATTTACTGGTTTACGATTGAGTTTGGCTTAATACGGGAAAAAGGAGAATTGAAGGTATATGGAGCAGGAATTTTGAGCTCGGCAGGAGAGACGAAGTTTTCACTTTCTGACGAGCCCAAGCACTTTCCATATAACGTCCGTCAAATCATGAGTACAGAATACTGGAAAGATCACTTTCAGGATAAATATTGGGTAATAGACAGCTATGAGCAGCTTTTCGAATCACTGCCTGAGATAGAGGAGGTTTTGGAGGAGATGTTGGCTGAGAAAAAGATATAATGAAATTCAGGAAGAATTGATTCAAATCTGCTTGGAATACTGTAGAAATAGATCCTGACAAGTCAGGATGAAATAAGGTGGAAATATTTCTAGGTATTTCGCCCCGATTTATCGGGGCTTATTTCAATTGTATTTCGATCAAAAGTGAATAATACAAATAAATGAAAGTCGCAATAATCAAATACAACTCCGGAAACGTCCAATCTGTCCTCTATGCTTTGGAGCGATTGGGAGTACAAGCCGAACTCACGGATGACGTGGAGAAAATTCGCGCTGCCGACAAGGTGATCTTTCCCGGTCAGGGCGAGGCAAGTACGGCCATGACCTATCTCAGAGCAAGAAAGATGGATCAACTGATCATGGAATTAAAGCAACCGTTTTTGGGTGTCTGTTTGGGTTTGCAATTGCTTTGTGAGCACTCAGAGGAAAACGATACTGAGTGTTTGGGAATCTTTCCTGTGAAAGTGAAACGCTTTATTCCTGAAAATTCTCAGGAATTCAAAGTGCCACACGTGGGTTGGAATGAACTCGAAAATTTGACTCAAAATCCGCTTTTGACCGATCTTCCTACGAATCCTTTTGTGTATTATGTTCATAGCTTTTATGCAGAGTTGAGTGAGTACACAATCGCGACCACGCATTACATCCATGATTTCACTGCGATTTTGCATCGGGATAATTTCTGGGCGATCCAGGCACACCCGGAGAAAAGCAGTTTGGTAGGGGAGAAGCTTTTGGCAAACTTCCTAAGTATCTGACTCTGATATTTACGATTTAAGAAGAACGATTTACGAGGTAAATCGGAACTTCAATCCTAATTTTCAAGGGTCAAGCCTTGGATTTTGTTTTGAGGTTCAATAGGATGTCGTAAATCAAAAATCGTAAATCATAATTTCATACCTAATCTTTCAATTTTACAATTTTCCAATCCAAAAATGTTCATAATTCCAGCCATCGACCTCATCGGAGGCAAGTGCGTCCGACTCAGTCAGGGCGACTACAGCAGCAAAAAAGAATATCATGACGATCCGCTCGAAATGGCCAAGCGATTTGAAGGCGTAGGAATCAAGCGACTGCATCTGGTGGATTTGGATGGTGCAAAAGCTAAGAAAATTGTCAATGCCGATGTTTTGGAGCGAATTTGCTCAGGAACAAATTTGCAGGTGGATTTTGGTGGAGGAATTCAAGCTGATGAGGAGATTGAAAAAGCATTTGCTTTGGGTGCCAAGCAAGTAACCGGAGGAAGTATAGCAGTGAAAAATCCAACTTTGTTTGAGGCTTGGATTTCCAATTACGGAGCTGAAAAAATCATTCTTGGTGCTGACGCAAAAAACAAAAAAATCGCTGTTGGAGGTTGGGAAGAAACTACTTCAGTTGATCTGATTCCATTTATCAAAAGCTATTTTGAGAAGGGTATTCGATACGTCATTTGTACTGATGTAGCCAAAGATGGCTTATTACAAGGACCTTCAGTCGAACTGTATCAGGAGATTCTGCAGGAAATTCCTGGATTAAAGCTTATCGCTAGCGGGGGAGTTTCCTCAGTGAAGGATCTGGAAGATTTAGAGAAAATAGGGGTTTATGGTACGATTGTCGGCAAGGCGTATTATGAGGGAAGGGTGAGCTTGGAGGAGCTGGCAAGTTTTGGATAATTAGGATTTACGATTTTTGATTTACGAATTACGACCTCAAGCCATCTTTCCACTGGATTATCGAAAGGGTTAACTTCCAGAATTAAGGATTGAGGTTCCCTTTCGCCTCGTAATTCGTACTTCGTAAATCATAATTTAAAAAATATGGAATACTGAACATTGAATGATGAATAATGAAGTTTTGAATACTATAAAATGCTGACTAAGAGAATTATCCCTTGCCTCGATATCAAAGATGGCCGCACAGTCAAGGGGGTCAATTTTGTCCAACTACGTGATGCCGGTGACCCTGTAGAGTTGGCAAAAATATACTCTGATGAAGGAGCGGACGAACTGGTCTTTTTAGATATAACTGCAACAGTTGATAAGCGAAAAACTCTAGCTGAACTAGTAACGAAAGTTGCAAAAGCGATCAATATCCCCTTTACCGTTGGTGGAGGGATTTCCACAGTGGAGGATGTGAAAGTCCTGCTTAATGCCGGTGCTGACAAGATTTCCATCAATTCCTCAGCTGTTCACAATCCCA
>CAYTXN010000209.1:2420-6090 GCA_964441195.1 uncultured Limnohabitans sp. | reverse complement strand
CTCTACTGAAAACCATATTAGGGTTTTTGGCAAGGAAATACAACAGTTCGAATTCTTTCTTGGGTAAAGTGATCGTCTTGCCGGATTTGTCAATGGTATAACTTCCCCGATCGATCGTCAGATCTTTAACCTTGATTTGAGCTTGTTCTTGTTCTTTTTTGGATTCTCTTCTGAACAGGGCAGAAATTCTGCTCATCAATGCTCGCGGCTTAATTGGCTTGGTGATGTAGTCATCAGCCCCCACATCAAATGCGGCGACTTCTGAATACTCCTCCATTCGAGCCGTCAAGAATATAATAAAAGTATTTTTCAATTCCGGGATTTGCCGGATTTGAAGGCAGGTCTCTACGCCATCCTGATTAGGCATCATAATGTCGAGCAAAATCACATCAGGTTGAAACTTCGTTGCGATCTTAACACCCTTGATTCCGTCTTCTGCTGTGGCTACGTCATAACCCTCTTTTAGAAGGTTATACTTTAAGATCTCTACAATGTCCGGCTCATCGTCGACGACCAGAACCTTGATCTTTTGCTTTTCGCTCATGGAGGACCTGTTTTAATGTTTGGATAAAATTAATGAATAAATAAGGATAGAGGCCAAACAAAAATTGGTAAACTTAGAAATGAGATAAGGAATTTAAGGCAGATCTCAGCAAAAGCACTTTAATGTTAATCAGATGTTAAGCGAAAGTGAATTAATTGTTTCTCAATCCTTTGGCTGAAGAAATATCCATATTTAAGGAGCCTATGAATAGGTTGGCTTTAATTTTTACTGGTATTTTGTTTTGATCCTTAGTGACCCATACTTTCACAGGATAGTCCCCTCTGAAGAGTTTATTTGGCGGCATTAAGGGTGAAAAAATATAGGTTTCCTTTATTCCAAGGGTCGTCTGAATCTGTTCGGTACCTTCGTATATTAATTTTAGGTTATATATTTCTTTATCGAAGAAACCAGTAATCAATATCGATTGCCCTTTTTTCAAATTAGTGAGATCCATAGTTCTGAGGTAGTAAAATCCACTCACTAAATCCTGCACCTGTCCAGGCAGTTTGTACTCTTTGGATTCTTTTAAATTGCGGTTTTCGCGATCGTAAAGTTCCATTTTGGCCTTTTTGTTTTGCTGATCAAAAAAGACCTTTTCATTCTTTCGGTATTTTCCTTCTTCGATATATCGATAGGAAAGCGAAGGAAGAAGTGTGCTCGTGTCTACGTGTGTTCCCCAGTTGTCATTCACCCGTCCAAAAATTGTAGCAGCGCCTTTTGTTTTACCAAAGGCATCTATTTTGTAATGTGGGCGGGAATTTTCATTGACCATTCTGCGGTGGATTTGGAGTTTTGCTTCCGCCAAATTGAGCCAGCCATAGGAAACATCAAATTGCAACTCTTCTCCGAAAGTGAATGCTGAATTTTTTTGATCATCCTGAGCAAAGGCCGAGGCGGACAAGAATAGGAGGAGAACTAGACTTAAGAAAAGGGTTTTCATTTGATGTCTGACAATACCTGACAATTTTCCGCTGATTTGAAAGGTATTACGAAAAAAAGAATCTTTGGATAGATTAAAAATACGAATTTGGTATTTCGAAACAATAGCGCTTGCCATCTTGGTTATGCCTTCGTCTTTCGTTAATTTCACCACCATTTGAAACTTTTATAATTTTAAAATTATGAGTAATAACGCAGAAAAACTGAAAGCTTTACAGCTGACAATAGATAAGCTGGAAAAAACTTACGGAAAAGGTACCGTAATGAAGCTAAGCGACAATAAAGTTTTGGATATCCCGGCCATTTCCACCGGTTCTTTAGGACTTGATATGGCCTTAGGGATTGGAGGAATTCCTCGTGGCCGAGTCATTGAAGTCTATGGACCTGAGTCTTCCGGTAAGACAACACTGACCATGCACTGCATCGCTGAAGCTCAAAAGGCCGGCGGTTTGGCTGCATTTATTGACGCTGAACATGCATTTGACAAAAGCTATGCCGAGAAATTAGGAATCGACACCGAGAACTTACTGATTTCCCAACCTGACAATGGAGAACAAGCCTTGGAGATCGCTGAGCACCTTATTCGTTCAGGAGCAATTGATATTATTGTGATTGACTCTGTTGCGGCTTTGGTTCCCAAAGGTGAATTGGAAGGGGAGATGGGTGAAAGCAAAATGGGTCTTCAAGCCAGGTTGATGTCTCAAGCCCTCAGAAAACTCACAGGAGCTATTCACAAAACCGGTTGTTCCTGTGTATTCATCAATCAGCTTCGTGATAAAATTGGAGTTATGTTCGGAAGTCCCGAAACCACTACTGGCGGTAACGCTTTGAAATTTTACGCTTCCGTTCGTCTGGATATTCGTCGAGTTGGCCAGATCAAGGATGGTCCTGATAATATTCTCGGGAATAGGACTAGAGTGAAAGTAGTAAAAAACAAAGTTGCCCCACCTTTCAAAGTCGTGGAATTTGACATCATGTACGGTCAGGGAATATCCAAAGTAGGAGAGATTATTGACTTGGGAGTGGAATTTGAAATCATCAAAAAAGCGGGCTCTTGGTTTTCCTACAATGGAGAAAAACTCGGTCAAGGTAGAGACTCAGTGAAAAACCTTCTTCTGGACAATCCAGAATTGATGGATGAATTGGAAGCCAAAATTAAATCTGCTTCCGGACTGCTTCCGACAGAGCCAACGGTTGCAATAGAGGAATAATAACATGTATGTAGATAAACAAAAAAGGAGGCCATCGCCTCCTTTTTTGTTTTCTTGCACTTGTGGATTAAGCAGTTCGAATTGCTTCCACTGGATCCAATCTTGCAGCCATAGTTGCAGGCACAATCCCTGCCACAACCCCGATGATGGAGGAAACACCCAATCCAAGAATAATATTGTTGAAAGATAATATCAATTCTAGGGTGCCTAGCGGAATAAAACTCAAGAAGTAAACTAATAATATCCCGGTTCCGCCGCCGATTAGGCTGAGACAAATTGCTTCAAACAAGAACTGAAATAGAATGAAGTAATTTTTGGCGCCCAAAGATTTTTGAATACCGATAATGTTGGTTCTTTCCCTGACAGAAACAAACATAATGTTGGCAATGCCGAAGCCGCCAACTAAAATCGAAAACCCGCCTATCACCCAGCCGGCCACGGAAATCACGTCGAAAATTGACCCGATGGCATTTTGGATAAACTCTGTTTTGTTCAGCGCGAAATTATCTTCCTGAGTTGGCTTCAAACCTCTTTTTGCACGAAGCAATCCAGTCAGTTCATTTTCTAAAGCTACTAGGCCGATATCAGTTTCCATCCCTTTTGCTGCGATGGTTGGTTCTAGGCCATTTCTGCCGGTGTAATACATTTTATTAAATGCACCATAGGGGATCAGGCAAGCTTCATCTTTAGAAGGTAGATCTAGGAAACCTTCGCCCTCTTCCTCGAAAATCCCAATCACAGTGAATTTCATTCCTTTGATTTTCACTTCTTTTCCGATCGGTGGCTGATTCGGGTAAAGCGTATTTGCAATCTTTTTTCCGAGTATGGCCAAGTTTCTTGATGCATTAATTTCCGACTCGGTGAAATACCGGCCTTCCTCTAACGCTACTTCGAAAACATCCTGATAAGTATATTCGACTCCAGTCAAAGCCATTCCTTCAAAGGCATTGCTGCCAGCTTGGATTGTTGCATTGGA
>CAYTXN010000209.1:0-2320 GCA_964441195.1 uncultured Limnohabitans sp. | reverse complement strand
AAGGGATAAAATGGTACGTGTGAGATTGGATTTTAGGGCGGTGATGGCGAAGCGAAAACTTTCCCAGGTCAGTTGGAAAAACAGCATGCGATGAATAGTTGGTTAAAACAATTTGTTAAGTTAGCTGAATTTGGACATTATTGTTATTAACTTTGCATTTTTTACAGCAATTCACAGAGTCTCAATATCGAATAAGATTTCAAAAGCTTTAATATGAAATCGAGCATGACTAGTTCGTCATCCACTGGGATGATTATCAGTAATGCAAGATTCCATGTGACCTTAAAGAAAAAATTATAAACACATGAAATTATCAGACTTCAAATTTGACGTCCCCAAAAAACTAATTTCCCTTTATCCAACTGAAAACCGTGATGATTCCCGCCTAATGGTGGTTCATCGGAAAACAGGGCAGATCGAACACCGGATTTTCAAGGACATCCTGGAATATTTTGAAGAAGGAGATGTGTTTGTTACCAATGATACAAAGGTTTTTCCAGCCAGATTATATGGCAATAAAGAAAAGACTGGTGCCAAAATTGAAGTTTTCCTGCTGAGAGAACTCAACCCTGAGTTAAGACTTTGGGATGTTTTGGTAGATCCTGCTCGAAAAATCCGAGTTGGTAACAAACTTTACTTCGGTGACAGTGATTTGGTGGCAGAAGTGATTGACAATACAACATCAAGAGGGAGGACAATCCGATTCCTTTTCGATGGCAATCACGATGAATTTGAAAAAACCATCGACACTTTAGGTGAGACACCTCTTTTAAAGGAAATCATTGAAAGGAAAATCGAGCCTGAAGACAGAGAACGATATCAAACCGTTTTTGCGAAAAATGTAGGAGCAGTAGCAGCGCCTACTGCAGGTTTGCACTTTACACCTCAGTTGTTGAAAAGACTTGAGCTAAAAGGTGTGGCAGTAACCCCAATTACACTCCATGTAGGATTAGGGACCTTCCGTCAGGTAGATGTAGAAGATCTTACCAAGCATAAGATGGATTCAGAGAATTATGATATTCCCGCCGGTACTGTGAAATTGGTCAACGAAGCACTTGATTCCAAAAAGCGTGTGGTAGCGGTAGGGACTACTTCCTTGAAAACAATTGAATCATCGGTCACTGCAGGTGGTAGACTGAAAGAAAGCAATGGATGGACTGATAAATTCATCATTCCGCCTTACGAGTTTAAGATTGCCAATTCATTGATCACCAATTTCCATTTGCCCGAGTCGACGTTGCTGATGACCGCATCAGCCTTTGGTGGATATGACTTAGTGATGAAAGCTTACAAAGAAGCAATCAAAGAGAAATACCGATTCTTCTCCTATGGAGATGCGATGTTGATTCTCTAAAAAATATAAAGCTCCGAAAGGGGCTTTTTTTTTGTCTTTTTGTAGAAGTATCTTCGAGCTGATAGACTCTTTTGGGTCATTTGAGTAAATATTCAATTTATGAGAAAAGCAGCAGTTTTGGTGGCTGGTGGTAAAGGTAGCCGGATGGGCGCAACGATTTCCAAACAATATTTACCAATGGGTGGAAAGCCAGTTCTCATGCATACCATGGAGAGATTTCATGAAGCAGATCCCAATATTTTTTTGATTCTGGTTTTGCCAGAGTCTGATTTTTTAATTTGGAAAAACTTCTGCGAAGAATATAAGTTTTCGCTCGATCATCTGGTAATAGCTGGAGGGAATTCCAGATTTCAATCTGTCAAAAACGGGCTAAATGCGCTTCCGTTTGAAGATGGACTTGTGGCAATTCACGACGGAGTTAGACCTTTTGTGAAAAAGGAAGTGATATTAGAAAGCTTTGCCGAAGCCGAAAAATCTGGGAGTGCCATTGCTGTTATAGATTTGAAAGATTCCATTCGGAAAGTAGGGGAAAATGGCGAGAGTACTTTTCAAGAGCGTCACTATTTTCGATTGGTACAGACCCCGCAAACATTTCAGATCGACAAAATCAAGAAAGCCTTTCAGGTCGATGAACTGCCACAGTTTACCGATGATGCCACCGTCTATGAAAATCAGGGTTGGATCGTAACTCTGATACCTGGAAACCCTGAAAATATCAAAATCACCTCGCCAGAGGATTTGGATTATGCTGATTTTCTTCTTTCCAGAGAAAGATAGCATCGGCAAATTCTCATTCTGAATTTTTACCGACTAAAACTCCGTCTTCACCGACTTTTTCCGAACCTTGGCCTATATCATATTTCCTAAGGATGGCTGCTGTTGTACTTTTGATCATCACTTTAACGCAGCAAGCCATGAACGAATTTAAACGAAACAACAACGACGGAAATATTGCCTTTGGATTTA
>CAYTXN010000208.1:0-6146 GCA_964441195.1 uncultured Limnohabitans sp. | reverse complement strand
CACTGATGTATTCCAGTTTGGAGTCGTGTGGCAATTTGATTTTTCCCAACAAATAGAAACCCAAAGCCGAGAAAATTACTATCCAGATTGCTAGGAAAATATCCCGATCCAAAATACCCCAATGATAAACCAAATCGGCGATGGAAAGGAATTTGAAGGCCAAAGCCAGCTCCAAAAATCCCAATACAACTTTGACTGTATTCAACCAACCACCGGATTTTGGCAAGCGCTGCATCCATCCCGGAAAAATTGCAAATAGCGTGAATGGAATTGCAAAGGCCAACCCAAATGCAAACATGCCTAATACTGGTTTGATTAATTCTCCACCTGCAGAGGAAATGAGGATCGAACCTACAATTGGTCCAGTACAAGAAAAGGAAACCAAAACCAATGTGAAGGCCATAAAGAACACTCCGCCAAGACCACCTTTCTCTGCTTTTGCATCGATTTTGTTCACAAAACTTGAGGGCAATGTCAGTTCGAACATACCCAAAAACGCCAAGGCAAAAAAGATAAAAATTAGGAAGAAAAAGACATTGGGAATCCAATGCGTCGCAAGCCAATTTGCAAATTCAGGGCCCTGGATCGCAGCAACAGCAGTTCCGGCAACCGTATAAATAGCAATTATAGAAAAGCCGTAAATAAACGCTTGACGAATTCCTTTCGCCCTAGATTTTGATCTTCCAGTGAAAAAGCTCACCGTCATGGGAATCATAGGAAATACGCACGGAGTGATCAAAGCCGCAAGTCCAGCTAGAAATGCCAAAACCATAAATCCCAATAGCGATTCTGTTTCGCCTTCGGCAGTGAAGTCTTGTTGTGGTTCGGATGCAGTTTCTGTTTCTGCCAATCCAAATGGAGAATCTATTGATATCGAATCTTTGGAATTCGCTTCTATATTTACCTCGGGTTTATCCGAAATAGCTGGTGCTGTTTCTTCGAAAGTGGGTTGTGGTTTCGATGTACCTTCCTTCGCTGTAAATCTAATCTCAATATCCTCTTCGTAATTGATGCACTGCCCAGTCAGGTCCGAGCACATTTGATATTCCAAACTTCCTTTGATAATGCCAGAAGTTGACTTTATGTGAATAGGTTGTTCGAATCGCCCTTTTCCAATGAAATAGGTCACATCTCCCTCCCAAACCTCCTCATACTTCTTTTTTGGATTGATGGCCTTAAGTAATTCAGTGACCTCATAATCAGTTGACCCAGCAGGAATAAATTCGGTCAAAAGCGGGCCCAAATCTTTGTCAAAGTCATTGGAATAGACATACCAACCCATTGGAATTTCCGCTTCCATCACCAGTGCAGCCTTTTCTCCCACCTGAAGTGCATTTGGATCAATTGTAACCGTCCATTTCGGAGGTTTCACCAATTGAGCTTGGGCAAAAGAAGAGATCAAAAGAAAAACCGGAAGCAATAGCATACCGATTTTGTTGAAGTTTATGGTCATCTACGGATTGGATTTACTCGGGCGAACAAGGATTTAGGTCTTGAGGTTCGAATTTAGTATCAATTGCCTAGCCAATAGGCGACTTAAATCACTTTCCACTCATGGCTCTGAAATGACGGAAGAATGCAGCGATGGTTTCTATGCCAATAAAGTAGTTTTTCACCCCATAGTGTTCATTCGGTGAGTGAAGCGCATCCGTATCCAAACCAAATCCGAATAAAATCGGGTCTGATCCTAGCTCCTTTTGGAACAAGGCAACAATCGGAATCGAACCACCTTCACGAGTTGGAATTGGTCTTTTGCCAAAAGTCTCCGTCATAGCTGCTTCTGCTGCCTGATATCCTACCGAACTGTCCGAAACTACCGCAGGAGCTCCGCCGTGATGGGTTTTGACTTTCACTTTTACAGATTTTGGAGCAATGGATTTGAAGTGATTTTCAAAAAGGGTGGCAATCTCATTCCAATCTTGGTCGGGAACCAAACGCATGGAGATTTTGGCGAAAGCTTTTGATGGTAAAACTGTTTTAGCGCCCTCACCAGTATAACCTCCCCAAATTCCATTCACATCCAAAGTTGGTCGAATGCCCACTCGTTCGATCGTGGTATAGCCTTCTTCACCATGCACATCATCTATGGCAAGCTTTTCTTTGTATTCTTCCAAATCAAAAGGAGCTTCATTCAGTCGATTTCGCTGTGCTTCCGTCAGTTCCTGTACTTTTTCATAAAAGCCCGGGATCGTGATATGCTCGTTTTCGTCCTTCATCGAAGCGATCATTTTGCAAAGCGCATTGATAGGATTTGCTACAGCCCCGCCATAAGTGCCGGAGTGAAGATCACGATTAGATCCGGTTACTTCTACTTCCATGTAGGACATGCCACGCAAACCTACAGTGATGGAAGGATCTTTCATGCTGATCATGTGTGTATCAGAAATCAAGATCACATCAGCTTTCAGCTTTTCTTTATTTTCCAAAACGAATTTGTCCAGGTTATCGGATCCAACTTCCTCTTCGCCCTCAATCATAAATTTGACATTGCAAGGCAGGACGCCTGAAGCTATCATGGCTTCAAAAGCCTTCACATGCATATAAAACTGGCCTTTGTCGTCAGCTGATCCTCGTGCAAAAATGGCTCCTTCTGGATGAATCGCTGTTTTTTTGATGACTGGCTCAAATGGAGGTGAATCCCACAATTCATAGGGATCAGCCGGCTGCACATCATAGTGTCCATATACTAACACTGTTGGCAAAGCTGGATCAATGATTTTTTCTCCGTAGACGATCGGATACCCTGCTGTTTCGCAGATCTCAGCGACATCAGCACCTGCTTTTACCAAGGATTCTTTGACAAATTGAGCTGCCGCAAAGACTTCGTTTTTGAATTTGGGATCGGCGCTCACGGATGGAATTCGGAGCAAATCCAAAAGTTCATTTAGGAAACGGTCTTTGTTTTTTTCTATAAAAGCAGCTACGGACATATTTGGGTGAGTTTAGTTTATAAAGGCCTCAAAATTATTCCTTTCAGGAGGAATTGCCTAGACTTTTTCTCTTTTTGCCACGAAGGCCCGAAGACAAAAAAAATTTTATTGCCACGAAGGCAAAAAGGAACGAATAAGATCAGGTATTGACAAAACGCCGAATTCCTATTTTGATTAATGGCACATTAAAATTGATCAGATAGCCCAGGTTCAATTTTGAAAGTTTGAGGTGACTGATTATCTGAGCCTCCCAAACAGGATTTACCACATCGACGGCTTTGAGCTCCACAATTACTCGATCTTCGATTGGCAAATCCAGCCGTAGTCCTTCATCAAACCATAATCCGTCATAGCAAATTGGAATATTGATTTGCCTTTTTACTTCAAATCCAGCTTTTTTAGTTCATGCTCCATGCAGACTTCATAAATCCTTTCCAAAAGTCCAGAACCAAGTTCCTTGTGAATGGTAAAAGCTGCATGAACTACCGCTGTCCCAATTTCCTCTTCAAAATCTGTAGGTTTTCCGTGATTCATAAAAATGGCCGATCTTAATATCTTTAATTTAATAAAACCTTCGTGTCTTAGCGACTTAGTGGCAGAAAAACAACTATGAAAGCACTTCTCTGTACCCAATTTGGTCTTCCGGAAACCTTAGCTGTTCAGGAAATTCCAGACCCCACTCTCAGCCCAAATCAAGTCCTAATCGCGGTGGAAGCATGTGGAGTCAATTTCCCAGACGTTCTGATTATTCAAAACAAATACCAGTTCAAGCCTGAACTTCCATTTGCTCCTGGAGGAGAAGTGGCCGGAGAAATCCTTGCGATGGGCGATCAGGTTCAGGGATTTCAGGTTGGTCAAGCAGTTTTAGCGCTTTGTGGTTGGGGTGGATTTGCCGAGAAAGTTGCAGTAAATGCTGATCGAGTTTTTCCCTTGCCTCCGGGACTTTCGGCTGAAGTTGCGGCTACTACACTTTATACCTATGGTACTTCTTACCATGCGTTAAAAGACCGTGCAAATCTCCAAGCCGGAGAAACGTTGCTCGTACTCGGTGCGGCCGGTGGAGTGGGTTTGGCCGCAGTTGAACTTGGAAAAGTAATGGGCGCCAAAGTAATCGCAGCTGCTTCTTCAGAAGAAAAGCTTGCCCTCTGTCGAGAAAAGGGAGCCGATTTGACAATCAACTATGAATTGGAAGATTTGAAAAACCGGATAAAGGAACTCACCGAGGGCAAAGGTGTGGATGTGGTCTATGATCCGGTTGGGGGAAAGTTCACCGAATCCGCACTTCGTGGAATGGCATGGAAAGGCCGCTACTTGATTGTTGGTTTTGCCAATGGAGAAATTCCTCAAATCCCGATGAATTTACCTTTGCTTAAAGGCTGCTCGATTGTTGGTGTTTTTTGGGGACAATTTTCCAAAGTGGAGGCCAAGGCTAGTTTTCAGAATATCCGCCAGCTTGTCGCTTGGATTCAGGAGGAAAAAATCAAGCAGCATATTGGACGAACTTACAGTCTGGAAGAAACACCGGAGGCCTTGAGGGCAATTCTAGATCGGAAAATGTTGGGAAAAGGCGTAGTAGTGATTTGATTTCAAATCACTTATCAGGTTGAATACATTGCTTAAAGTTTTTGTGCTATTTTTCTAAAGCCTAAAATCACCGACCTATGAAATTGAAAATCAGTTGCTTTTTTATTGCCTTAGCGCTCTTTTCTTCCTGTCAAACTGGGTATAAATCTGAATCCACTGAAAGCAAATACTATTCAATTGCTGAGGAGATGGAAATTTCACTTCGGGAAAATCTCCTGGAAACTTGGTATCCAAAAGCCATAGACCGAGATTCTGGCGGGTATTTCAGCAATTTCACTTACGATTTCCAGCTTAAGGATGACCTTCAGGAAAAAATGATCGTGACACAGGCAAGACACCTTTGGTCCAACTCTAAAGCAGCAAAATTGTATCCAGACCAAAGCCATTATGCCGAGGGAGCAAAACACGGATTTGAGTTTCTTCGAGATAAAATGTGGGATCAGCAAAACGGAGGTTTTTACCAATTGGTTAGCAGATCCGGTCAGGCGCTATTAGACAAATCAGAGCATAAAACTGCATACGGTAATGGTTTCGCCATTTATGCTTTAGCTGCATATTTTGATGCCACAGGTGATTCAGCAGGACTGGAATTGGCAATTGAAGCTTTTAATTGGTTGGAGAAAAATAGCCATGACCCAGTTCACAAAGGATATTTCCAGCATTTAGATCAAGATGGAACACCTATAGTTCGACCGGCTGACATTCCTTCCACATCTGAATTAGGTTACAAAGATCAAAACAGCTCGATCCATTTATTGGAGGCTTTTACCGAATTGTATATGGTCTGGAAAGATCCGCTTTTGAAAGAAAGGTTGGAAGAAATGTTGCTGCTCGTTCGCGATACCATTACCAATGACAAAGGTTCCTTGATTTTGTTTTTCCAAACGGATTGGACACCCGTTTCATTTCAGGATCAAGCTGAAGAGGTGATCATGAAGCACAAAGGTTTGGATCATGTCTCTTATGGTCATGATGTGGAGACCGCTTACCTCATTTTGGAAAGCTCGCATGTTTTGGGCTGGGAAGACGATCAAGTGACTTTGGCCAAATCCAAAAAGATGGTAGATCATGCCCTGAGTTTCGGTTGGGACAATGAATTTGCTGGCTTCTTTGATGAAGCATATTATTTCACAGGCGAAGAAAAGCCAAGGGTAATCAAGGATACCAAAAACTGGTGGGCTCAATCTGAAGGAATGAACACCTTGCTATTAATGGCTGAGCATTTCCCTCAGGATGAACGGGATTACTTTGGAAAGTTTGAGCAACTCTGGCAATACAATCAGGATTACCTGATAGACCACGAAAATGGTGACTGGTTTGCAGGAGGATTGGACAAGCAGCCGGAATTAAAAACTGCCGATAAAGGACACATTTGGAAGGCTAATTATCATCAGTTCAGGGCTATGCAGGGATGTATAGAGCGATTGAGAAATTGGGATGACAGGAACGATGAATAATTTTCCCGCATATCTGCGCTGATTAGTAATAGAAAATCAGCGTGGATCTGCATATTCAATCCTCGGAAATCAGCGGGAAACCAATTTCAGATGAATGGCTTACCATGAAATACGTAAATCATACTTTCGATTTTCATGGTAAAGTGATTTGATTTTAGCTTTCTCTTTTCTATTT
>CAYTXN010000207.1:0-6175 GCA_964441195.1 uncultured Limnohabitans sp. | reverse complement strand
AAATCGTATCTGGATGATGAGTCTTTAACTCGTTGATAATATTTTCTTTAGCCTTGTCTGTCTTATTCGCCACTTTCAGGAAAGGAACACCCAGATTTTCGAGTTTATTGATGTCCCGATTGATCTCGATAAGATCGGTATCGCTCAAGTCAAAAAGGTATAAAATCAGGGATGCCGTCTTCATTTTCTCCTGTGTTCGGCTGACTCCAATGGCTTCGATTGTGTCAGTAGTTTCTCTTAAACCTGCCGTATCGATAAAGCGAAAGATCACCCCGCCGATACTGATTTCATCTTCGATAAAGTCTCGGGTAGTTCCAGCGATTTCGGAGACGATGGCTTTTTCTTCATTGAGCAAAGCATTGAGGAGTGTGGATTTTCCTGCGTTGGGTTTGCCTGCAATTACTGTAGGTACTCCGTTTTTGATCACATTTCCTAGATCAAAACTCAGAATTAGTTCCTCGACGATTCGGAGGATTTTTTCAACCAAAATTCGCAAATCTGCCCGGCTTGCGAATTCTACATCTTCTTCCGTGAAGTCAAGTTCCAATTCGATCATCGAAGCAAAATGAATCAGCTGATTTCTTAACACTTGAATTTCCGAACTAAAACCGCCCCTCAATTGGCTCAGCGCTGCTTGATGACTTGTCTCTGAATCTGCATGGATCAGATCCGCCACAGCTTCTGCTTGCGCCAGATCGAATTGACCATGAAGGAAAGCCCGCTGTGTAAATTCCCCTGGTTTGGCTGGACGAATTCCCTTGCGAATAAAGAGTTTGAGAACTTGGTTGATGATATAGGAGGAGCCGTGTGTGGAAATTTCAACCACGTTTTCTTTCGTGAAAGATTTAGGCGCTATAAAAATTGAAACTAATACTTCATCGATGATTTTCTCACCATCGCGAATCGTCCCGAAATGAATGGTATGAGAAGCTTGATTTTTAAGATTTTTCCCAAAAAACACTTCATTGGTAACGCTGATGGCATTTTTTCCGGAAAGACGGATCACTGCAATCGCTCCAATTCCCTGCGGAGTGGCTAATGCAATAATGGTATCATCCCGCTCGGCGAGGGAAAAACTCATGGCTTGGCTTTAAATGCTTTTTCGATTAATTCTGTCAATCCTGCTAAAAAAGCATCCGGTTGTCTATACCCAGGAAGTTGGGCAATGTTTTGAAGTTTGGGCTCAATGATCACAAAATTTGGGTAGGAGCGAACCCTCATTGCAGCTGCCATTGTGGCTTCAGTATATTCTTTTCCCATGAAATCAAATTTCCGCTCGGTATTTTCGGCATTCATTTTCACCGCGTAAAAATTACTGTTGATGTAGGAAATCACCTTTGGATCGGTGAAAGTCTCCTTATCCATCTTTTTGCACCAGCCGCACCAATCGGTGTAGACGTCCACCAATAGCATTTTCGGTCTTTGTGCATTTGCAGCAATGGCTTCCTCAAATTTCAACCATTTGATTTGCTCCTGTGCATTTGCAGCAAAGCTCATTGAAAACGCAATGAAGAAAAGGCTTAAATATTTCATTTATAAATTCATCTATTGAAACTTCAGGTTGACTGTCTTAAATCTAGGGTCTTTTGTCTAAAGTCTTATCCAATTCAAACTCCAAACGGTTCCTTGACAGAAGAAGTTCCTCTAAACCAAAGTGGCTTTTTACTGTGAATCAATACACTAATTCCGAAGAAAACTCCAGCGACTGTGACCATCATGCCTGCAATGGAACTGTCAATCCAGTAGGCAAGGTAATACCCTAAAACCGAAATTGAAATTCCCATAGCAGCCGTAAGCTTTAGAAGAGGCATTAGGCTTTTGGTCCACAGGAATGCAGTAGCCGGAGGGACAACGAGTAAAGCCACAACCAATATCGCGCCAACAGCCTCAAAGCTGCTGACCGTGGTATAAGAAACAATACTCATTAAAGCGAGATTGACACCTTTAGCTGGAATTCCCATTACTGAGCTGAAGTTTTCATCGAAGCTAGTTAGAATTAACTCCTTAAATAACAAGTAGATAAATCCGCATACAAACAAGAAATTCAGTCCCGCCAACCAAGTAATTCTGGGTCCGAGATTCAGCCCACTTTTGGTAATCCAACTGTCAATTGGCAAGTAGGCGATTTCGCCATAAAGGACACACTCTTGATCCAAATCTACTTTATATGCAAGTAGGTTGATTAGAATAATGCCAATGGCAAATAGGAGGGTGAAGGTAATTCCTATGGAGGCATCGAGTTGGACACGGGCTTTTTTGCGCAGCCAATCAATCATCAGCGTAGCTAAAATCCCCAAAAGGCCAGCTCCGATAATTACTTCCAAACTTCTTTGGCTACCGGATACAAAGTAACCAATGACAATACCAGGTAGGACCGCATGAGAAATGGCATCTCCAGTCATGGACATTTTGCGAAGCATCATAAAGACACCCAGAAATCCACAGGATATCGCAATTAGCGAACCCGTGAAAATGATCAGAAATGCATTGCTATCGAAGGTCATGATTTTCTCTTGGAATAGTTTCTTGGTGAGGATCGAGGGTAGGATAGTTGAGTCGTTTTTCAAGTAATGCTTCCAGTTCTGGAGTGATCAAATGTTCCAGTTGTTCGGCTGAATCATGGACGTGATCTGGGGCTATATTCATGGACTCATTTAGGTATAATTCCCAAAGTCTGTGTAATCGAACGATGCGCATTGCATCCGAAGAACCATTTTCTGTTAGTTTTATAACCTGTTGATTTTTTGAAATATAGCCTACTTTAATTAATTGTGTGATTGACTTGGTCGTCTCAGCTTTTTGGTAGGGGTAGAGGTCATAGATTTCCTCTATAAGTAACCCTTCCTTACCTTCTTCTGTTGCTTTATACAAGGCTTTCATCAAGTGGTCACGATGTGTTTTTCGCAGGTATTTTTTCCTTGAAAAGTGTCTGGAAAATATCCCTGTTTTAGGTGCTATCAAAAATGAAATCAAAGCAAAAAGCGATAGGAAAACGACCACCCAAGGACCTGTCGGCATCTGAGGAAGAACGAATGAAACATAGGTTCCCATAATGCCTGAAAGAACTGAGAAAACAGCTGCAAGAATCAAAAGCGGATTTAATCGATCGGTCCAAAATCTCGCAGCAGCTCCGGGCGTGATTAAAAGGGCGGCCATTAAGACTACACCGATAGCCTGAATTCCTATGACCACCGCCAAAATCATTAGTACATTGAAGAGAAAGGAGATGAACTTCATTGGAAAACCGATGGCTTTGCCATATTCTGGATCAAAAACCATCAGCCGAAATTCTTTGAGCAGTAAAGTCAACACCACAATGATTGCTAGCGAAAGCCCACCATAAAGCATTAAGTCAGATTCTGATATACCGATCGCATTTCCGAAAATAAAGGAATTCAACCCAGCAATTTCTGGATTTCCGCTTTTCTGAAGTGAGGTTAAAAGCACGATCCCGAAACCGAAAAATACAGAAAGGATCGTAGCAATGATGGTGTCTTCGCTCAGCTTCGTGTTTCTTTTTAGCCATGAGCTCAAAAAAGTGGCTACCGCTCCCGATAGGAAAGCTCCTGCAACGATATAAACAGGGTTTTTTTCTCCGGCCACCATAAATCCCAAACAGATTCCAGGCAGCACAGCATGAGAAATCGCGTCTCCGAGTAAGGCTTTCTTATCCAAAAAGGAGAAAGTTCCGACGTATGCCGACCCAATTCCCAAAAGGGTAATTCCTAGAACAACCCAAAGAATTGAGGGGTCTTGAAATGTGAAGAAGTAAATGAAATCTTCCATATCAACGCTTTAATGGATTGAAGTCTTTTTGGCGGATCATATCTGTGACTCTCGTGAGGAGATTGAGTTTGCCGCCATAAGTTTTGCGAAGCATATCTTCATTCATGACCAGCTCTTTTGGTCCGGAAGCCACAAGGTGTAGATTCAGCATAATCAGCCAGTCGAAAAATGCCATTGCTGAATGGATATCATGATGTACGACAATGACCGTTTTTCCCGCAGCTGTCATTTCTTGGAGTAATTGGAAAATTGCAGTCTCCGTTGACATGTCCACCCCGGCAAAAGGCTCATCCATTAAATATAAGTCTGCTTCCTGTGCCAAAGCTCTTGCAATAAAAACTCGCTGTTGCTGCCCCCCGGAAAGCTCGGAAATCTGCCTGCCTACAAATCCGCTCATTCCAACCTGCTCCAAGCTCCTCATGGCCAGTTCCTTTTGTTTTTTCCCTGGACGGCGGAAAAGCCCAAGTTTCCCATAGGTTCCCATCATCACTACATCCAAGACTGAGGCTGGAAAATTCCAATCGACAGATTCCCGCTGAGGAACATAGCTGATCCTAGCACGGACATCATTTAAGGGTTTATCAAAAACCTTCACATAGCCGGAAGTAGGAGTGATCAAACCCATAATCGCTTTGATCAAAGTTGATTTACCGGCGCCATTTGGACCTAATATCCCGACGAGTTTTCCGCCCGGAAGGCTGAGGTCTACATTCCAAAGCACGGGATTTTGATCATAACTCACGGTGAGATCATGAATTTCAAGAATAGGATTTTCGACCTGTGTGATCATAGTAATAGGCTTTCGTAGATAATTTTTAGGTTAGTTTTCACCATACCGATGTAGGTGCCAGCAGGTGTTCCGATTGCATCTAAACTGTCGGTATATAGTGGTCCGGCGAGATTGACTTGATGATTTCGTTCTGCGGCTCCTGCAGCTACAGCTCGGATTGCTTTGGGAGAAATGGTTTGCTCCGCAAAAATTGCTTTGACCTTGTTTTCCTGCACAATTTGAATCAGCTCGGTCAAGTCCCGAAGTCCGGGCTCACTGAGTGTTGAAAGTCCCTGAAGCGATTTTACATCGAGTTGATACGCTTTTCCGAAATAGGCGAATGCGTCGTGAGCAGTCACTAGAACTTGTCCCGCTGTGCGAAGCTCATTGACTTTGGTTCGAACTTCCTCGTCGAGTTCTTTAAGTTGAGTAAGATATTCTGTTGAATTTGATTCAAGGCTTGACTCCCATTCAGGTTTCCATTTGATCATTCCCTGAGATACATACGCCATTGCTTTTGACCAGAGGTTAACATCAAACCAAATGTGAGGATCTACGCTATGTGCTTCCGGTCCGGATCGGATAAGATCTACTTTTGGAAGTCCTTGGGATATGTCGATCAGCGATTGGCTGAGAGCCAACTTTTCAAAAATCTCAGTCATTTTCCCCTCCAGATATAATCCATGATAGACAACGAGATCAGCATTTGTCAAAAGATCCAAGTCCCGGACAGATGCTTTATACAGATGGGGATCCACTCCCGCAGGCATCAGGGCTACGACATCCGCATTTTCTTGGACGATGTTTTTAATCCCATCTGCCAAAATGCTTGTAGTGGCCACTATCAATGGTTTGGTTCTGGTTTCCTTCGAATCGCTTTTGCAAGCGAAAGAAGCTAAAATCAATAAAAAGGGAAGGAGGTAGCGACTCATGATTGCACAACCAAAATATTACAGGACACATCCTTTGACATAAAGAGCGTCTTTTTTTGATCTACTAAAATTTCAAGGGAGCCGTCGAATTCTACTTTATCGAGCACTTTGATTCGAGCGCCAATGTATGCTCCAACCTTATCGAGGTAGCGCAAGAATGCTGCGGAACTGTCTTTGACAGCTACAATCTGACCGGTTTGGTCTACCTCCATTTCATTGAGTTGAACTCGTGGTCTTGCCCGCACATCTCCAAACTCGTCCGGTATAGGATCGCCATGTGGATCAAACTTGGGGTAATTCAGATAAGAGTCGAGTCGCTGAATCAAAAGAGGGGAGTGGATGTGCTCCAATTGCTCCGCCACTTCATGTACTTCATCCCAGGCAAAGTTTAATTTCTCCACCAAAAACACTTCCCAAAGGCGATGCTTTCGGATAGTCTGTAAGGCAAATCTTTTACCTGATTCGGTGATCTGAAGACCGTAGTATTTCCGGTATTCGATGACTTCCTTTTCTCCCAGTTTCCGGAGCATATCACTCACCGAGGCAGCTTTGGTTTTCATCTCTGCTGCGATGTCATTTGTTGAAACGCTTTTTTTCCCACCCTCAGAAAGGTGGTAGATGGCCTTCAAATAATTCTCTTCTGTACTTGTCAAATCCATGGTAATCTAATTTGAATAATGAGTCAAAT
>CAYTXN010000206.1:0-6183 GCA_964441195.1 uncultured Limnohabitans sp. | reverse complement strand
CAAAAATCATCAAAAAGAATAGCGGTGTTAGAAGCCCCAAAAAAATAGTCATTTTTTACACGAATTGAATAAAAAAAGCAGTCCTGAATATTCAGAACTGCCTTTGTAATAGAAAAGTAAATTGACTGCCTTGGATTTGTAATATTTACCTAGCCGGAGTGATATCAATAATTACTGTGCGGTTATAAGCACGCTCCTCAGGAAATTTGTTTTTGAACGGAGAAACTGTCTCGTCCTCCCCTAGTCCATTTACTACAAATTTCACATCAGTTCTTCCCGCCTTGGTCAGGCTTCTTTCAAGAATACTTCTGACATCGTTGGCTCGAGCAAGAGACAATCCTAGGTTGTGTGCTTCCTCTCCTATGGTATCCGTATGACCTTGAATCGTCACCGTACCTCCTTTTGGAATCTTTGGAGCAACCACATCAGTCAGATATTTCTCATAAGTTGCTATGGCCTTGGCATCGTTGAATTCATAGATAATACTGTATCTGTTCCCCACTGTACTTGTTGGAGGAGTCCAAAGAACCATCTTCACAGGCGTCACTTTTCTGATAGTTTGACCATCTTTGGTTTGGCCCACCATGGTTACTGTATAGTCACCTTCCGGTTTTTTACCCAACATCGATTCTCCTGACAGACTCACTTTATCTGAAGTAAAAGGTCCGAAATTCTGGATTTTTCCTTGGGAATCTTTGACTTCCAAAGCCCATGAACTGAAAGCCTCTTCTGCTCCATCTACCTCGAAAGTAACATAGCTTTCTTCTGGTGCAACCAAAGAAACCGGTTTCAATGGGGCATCCAAACCTCCATTGAATTCCATCAACAATTCAGGAGAACTGCTTTCAATGGACACTCGTCGGTCACCTTCTAGAAGTAATTCAAGTTCGCGCGTTGCTCCAGCTTTTTTGGATGGGATTCTAGGTTGAGTCAAGCCTTCAGTAGCAATCCTAGAGGCGTCAATTCCCCAAGTGTTCACTAAATAATTTTTAACTGATTCAGACATTTTCCTTCCTTCTTGTGAACCCTTTTCCGAGGAACCGACCAATTTGATATTTGTAGCAGGGTATTTCACCATTCGATCGCCTAGGATATTCAGCACATTGTAATACACCATCATTTGTCTATTGGCTCGTCCTGAAAGATCCTTTGGAGCAAAAACATCTAATTGATCGGCTTTGAAATCTTTCACCTGACTTTTTTCAAGTGTCACATAACGATTTGGGACGGTGGTAGAATTCGCGTCAAAGTACACATAGTTCCGAATTGGAAAAGTCTCTAAGAAGCTTGTTGATCCAGGCTTATTCTCCGGAGAGTTAACAGCAAATCCTACTACTGGCTGCACCAATGGTGCGATAGCAGGAGCTTGAACTACCACCGGGATTTTCTTCCCTTTACCAAATTTTAAGGCAGCCCCTACACGAAGCGTCGTCAAAGTCCAAGTTTCGGTAGAACGTGGGTTCTGGCCAAAATACGGCTGGATTGCTACGAAAGGAGAAAGGATAGTTTGTACTTTTCTGTTTTGAGAAGAAAGCTGAATATCATGTCCTGCTCCGATCTGCATCGAAATCAGGTTTTGATTCATATCGCTGAATTCCCCATCTACTGCAGGAGTCGGCGCCTGATCCGGGAAATCCGGATTGATTCCTAGCTGGTACGTAAATGCATTCGTCCTGTTGAATGCAAAGCGTGGACCCGCATACAGATAGAAGTTATTTTTAAATGGAGCAAAACGAAGGCTCGGCTCAATTGTAAGATAACTCAAGTCGGTGGACAAATCTGCCGGACAGTTACAAGGAGTAGTGATCTGGTCAAATGTACTTTTCCGGCTGTCATATCCTGCCTGAAGCATCATTCCAAACCTTGATTCAGGATTATGATATTCGATCACGGGACCAAGAAACAAGCCTACCCCATTTCCATGATTAAAACCCGCAGGAACGGTTAAACTTGAGTTTAATCGCTGGGTAAGGCCTTGATTAAAATTAAAATTCGCCCCAGCTGCCACTCCAAACTTCCAAGCAGGTCTGGTATATTGATCCTCTTGAGCTTGAGCTGTGACTTGAGTTCCTGCTCCGAATATCATCACACCGATTATCAGAGCTTTGACCTTGGGGATATTAGGGGACCACGCAGCGCGCGATCCCTTTGTTTTATATGTTATTAAGTTCATTAGTTTGAATTAAGGTTTTTCAATGGTGTTTGTATTTGTCATCACTACTGCTCCATTTAGAACGAGCATTCTGCCTACGATTTTGGCATTGGAATTCATGGTGATGGAGGTTAATGCCAATACATTTCCTTTGAAGGCAGTATTGTCTCCAATCGTGGCAGAACTTCCTACTTGCCAGAAGATATTTTCGGCTTTAGCTCCTCCACTTAGGATAATACTTCCACCTGCTCCGCCTACTGTAGTGAAGCTTGAACCAATCTGGAAGATCCAAACTGCGTTTTCATCACCCTGTGCATCCAAAGTCAGATCACCTGCCTGAATCAAAAGCGAAGTATTGCTTTTATAGATTCCCGGAGCGAGTGTTTTACCGCCCTGATCACCTGCCACAGTAGAAGGTGCCGGAGAAGTAGCTCCTTCGGCAAACAAATAAGCTTCTAAGAGATGTTGTTTAGCTTGTATCAACATTGCTGCGACACCTGCTGGAGATGCATCATCAGCAGCATAGATTGCTCCGTTTACAATGGTTGCAGGAGGAAAACCGGTTACCGAAGAACGTGCTCCCGGGGTAATACCCACATCCAGATTTCGGATCACGCTGAATCCTGCATTATTGCTAATGCCTGTGGCAGCAAAAATCCCAAATCTTCCGGCAGTTTTGAGATCTACAAAATAGGCCGACTGCTGATTCAGGGTTGTGAAAGTCCAGACATAATCCTCAGCCAACCCAGTTCCTGCTAAATTCTGTGCACCAGTAGTGATAGTCGCAGTGTAGGTTTTGTTAGACAAAAGCGGATTGTTAGGAGTAAACGAGGCTGTAGCTCCACTGTAAGTTACTGATCCGTTCACGGTCGTAGTTCCTTGCTTTAGCGTAAAGGTTGCTCCTGAAATTGTTGCTGGATTCATTGGCTCGCTGAAAGTCGCTTTGATCACTTTATTCAGCACCACATTTTGTGCATTATTCTGAGGGTCTGTAGAAAGCACGGTTGGGGCAACTGCTGCAGCCGTGGTGAAGGTCCAGACATAATTGTTTTTCAGAGCTGTTCCTGTTGTATTCTTTGCACCAGTAGTAATGGTGGCAGTGTAGACAAGGTTAGGTAAAAGCGGAGTTGTCGGTACAAATGAAGCCGTGGTGCCTGCATAAGTTACTGTTCCAGTAACTGTAGTATTCCCTTGTTTCAACGTGAAAGTAGAACCTGTAATTGAGGCAGGATCCATCGCTTCACTGAAAACAGCTTTGACAGTTTTGTTCAAAACAACATTCGTCGCATTGTTTGCAGGATCGGTAGAAGTTACCGTTGGAGGAGCCGCCGCAGCAACTGTAGTGAATTTCCAAACATAGTTGCTTGCCATTGCTGTACCTGAGGTATTTTTAGCACCAGTCGTGATCGTTGTTGTATAAACTAAGCTATTCGAAAGTGGATTGGTTGGTACAAAAGATGCAGTCGTACCAGAATAGGTGACTGTACCCGCTACCACAGTATTCCCTTGTTTCACCGTGAATGTGGAACCCGTAATTGAGGAAGGATCCATCGCTACACTGAATACAGCTTTGACCGTCTTGTTTAATGCTACGTTTGTCGCATTGTTTACAGGATCAGTAGAAGTTACCGTTGGAGGAACCGCAGCAGCAACTGTAGTGAATTTCCAAACATAATTACTTTCCAGAGCCACGCCCAAAGTGTTTTTAGCTCCTGAAGTGATCAATCCTGTATACACAAGACCAGGAGAAAGTGGACTATTCGGTATAAAAGAAAGTGTCTTTCCGCTGTAGCTAACCGTCCCATTTATCGTTGTGTTGCCCTGCTTAAGCGAAAAGGTAGATCCTGAGATCGTAGCAGGATCCATGTCCTGACTGAATACAGCTTTAATCACTTTATCATAAGCCACATTCGTAGCATTGTTTGCCGGATCCGTGGAAGTAACCGAAGGTGCTACAGCGACTTCTGATGCAGCTGTCGTAAAATTCCAGACAAAATTAGCTCCCAAGGCAGTACCAGAAGTATTCTTAACTCCAGTAGTAATGGTCCCCGTGTAAACGAGGCTTGGAGAAAGTGGATTGTTCGGCTTAAAAGAAAGTGTCTTTCCGCTGAAGCTTAGTGTTCCATTTATCGTCGTATTACCCTGCTTTAGTGAAAAGGTTGCTGCAGAAATCGTAGCAGGGTTCATCTCTTGGCTGAAAACAGCCTTAATCACTTTGTCAAATGCCACGTTTATAGCATTGTTTGTCGGATCCGTGGAGATTACAGTTGGAGCAACAGCGACTTCAGCTGCAGCGGTTGTAAAGCTCCAGACAAAATTGCTCCCTAAGGCAATTCCCAATCCGTTCTTAGCTCCTGTAGTAATGGTGCCTGTGTAGACAAGTCCAGGAGAAAGAGCATTGGTTGGAGTAAATGTCGCAGTCGTGCCATTTAAGACTACAGTTCCGGCCACTGCCGAATTCCCTTGCTTCACAGTGAATGTTGATCCAGATATTGTAGCGGGATCCATATCCTGACTGAAAAGAATATTAATTTCTGTATTGACTGAAACATTAGTAACCTTATCCGCAGGGTCTGAGGAGATAATCGTTGGCGCTGCTCCTGTATTAAAAGTCCAGGTATAAACATTTGCCAGAGGAATTCCACTTGTATTTGCTGCTTCAACACTAATTATTCCTGTGTAGGTAGTGGCAGGCAAAAGATTGGCTGAAGGAATAAATTTAGCAGTACCATCTTGATAGGTAACCACTCCTGCTATAGTTGTTGTGTCTGCTTTTAAAGTGAAAGAAGACGCATTTATAGTCAATGGGTCCATTTCAGTACTGAATTTTGCAGTAATAGCAGTGTTTAGCGCAATCCCAGTTGCTAGATTCACAGGGTTTGTTTCAATTACTGTAGGAGATTCACCAGTTGTAAAAGTCCATACATAAGGTGCTTGCAAGACATTTCCCAATAAATCCGACACAACGGGTTCAACTCTACCCGTATAAGTTGTATTTGGGGCAAGAGGAGAATCAGGGAGAAAATTCAAAGTGCTCGTTGCAGCATCATAAGTCAAAGTTCCGGCAACGCTGCTATCTATTCCACCAGATGAATTCATCACCCTCAAACTAAACGCCCCTGCTGTAATGCTGGCAGGATTCAATTCCTCATTAAAAGTCACTGAAATGACCTTGTTCAACTGAACTCCGATAGCTTCATCATCGGGATTTGTGGACTCTACTTCAGGGCAAATTCCCAGGAGTTCATCGAAGGTATCTTGGCAACTTGCGAAGACCGCCGTAATTGATATGGCAACCAAAATGGATTGCCAAAATCGTTTTTTAGTAATTTCTGATTTCATAAAACTTAATTTTTAATTTTCATTTGTATACTGGGTGATCAATTTTTTTTCTTTTTAGAGATGTAAAAAATGAATGCTATAAAACCGAGTACGAACTGCTTGTATATCGTAATTTGAGATTGGTAATAGCAAATCTGCAATTGGTAGGAAGTTGGGTTTTTAGCCTTCAAACAATCTTTTTGAGTGGTTGGCTTAGCTAAAGGTGACGGCACTTTTTATCGAAAAAGTTATATCAAAAACGAAAGAAGTTATATATTTCACTGATATTGAAAAGTATCAAACGACGCATTTTTCTTGTCAATTTCCCTTCACTATGTTTGAATTAAGGAATGGCCTATAAGATTAGGATATCGGATTTTAACACAAATCTCAAATGCTAAAAGTATTTTTTTCGGTATTCATTGGCCTCATTTTATTCAATCCGAAACCTGCATTTTCGCAGCAAAAAACTGGTCTGTTGGCAATCTCCAAATTCGTAGATGGAGACACTTTTTGGGTAATAAATCAAAAGGGACAGAATGAAAAAATCCGACTAATCGGGATTAATACTCCTGAGGCAAGACGAACTGGAAGAACCGAGGTGGAATATTTTGGAAAGGAAGCTTCTGACTACATGAAAAAGATTCTCCTTGGGAGGAAAGTCAGGCTTGAATACGATGTGCAGCGATACGATCGATATAAGAGAACGC
>CAYTXN010000205.1:0-6209 GCA_964441195.1 uncultured Limnohabitans sp. | reverse complement strand
GGAACTTCAAGGTTGAGTGCTCCTTTGATTTCTCCGGCAGGGATGATGGTATCTGAAATGGCTCCCAGCAGGTTTTTTTGAGAAGCTGTAACTTTTAGATTTTGATAGGCGGCGAGAATATCGTCGCTACTGAAGTCGCAGGAAGGAATCAAAACGAGTCCTCCCGAGATCAGAGCGAGATGTCGCAGAGCGATCCGTCTGTTCATATAATTTAGATAGATTGGGTGTTAATGCAATTGAGCTTAAAAAGTAGGGAAAATTACCCAAAATCCACAGCCAGAAATATAAATACATCGATTCTTAATCTAACGAGTCAAGACTCCAACCTCACCGAAAGTCGCAGGATTTCCATCGGTAGTTCTTAGCGCTTTCAGTTTTACAAATCGTGAAGCAACTGAATCAAATCTGACAATTTGCTCTGTCGGACTATTCTGAATATTCGAAAATTCACCTTTGGCTACTTCCTTCCAGTTTTTCCCATCCATGCTGACTTCGAATGCATATTGGGAGATGAAGCCACTTGGATATCTGGCTTGCATCGGCAAATAAGTAAATCCTGCCAGTTCAACTTCATTTCCCAAATCCATTATAAACTCATCATTAGTCGAAGTCCAAAAGGTTTGAGCTTTTTCATCGATGGCTCTTACCGCATTCGGATCACTGGAAATTGGTTTCCAGTTTCCTTTTGACAAATCAAAATCAACTCGCGCAACTTCCGAGCTTTTACCGGTTTTAGAATCCACTGCAATAGCTTGGACAGTAGTCGCCTCCAAGACTTCAAAATCTCCCGAATAGGCGTTTTCTCCGACTTTTGGAGTATTTCCTTCTAGGGAGAAAAAGATTTGCTGACTTTCTTCTGCTGCAGAGATCGTGACTTTTCCTTCTGGAGTTCTTGAGATTTTAGGGGGAAAAAGCAAAGCGGGAGCAGAGAAAACCCCGATTTCCGAGATTACCGGTTTCCCTTTTCCATCAAGAAAGTTGATTCGGATTTTTTGAGCTTCGGTATCAGAAAACCTTAAGATTCGCTTGTATCCGATGGTAGTTCCTTCTGCAATTTTTTCCCAGCTGCCATTCACTTCTTTTTCGAGGGAAAAAGCTTTCACGCGCTGACCTAGATTGACAAACTCCTGAAGCAAAAGCCGATTGAAGGAGACGCTTTTTCCAAAATCCAATTCAATAGACTCCTGAATTTGTCCATCAGGAGTCGTCCAGTAGGTATCAAAATCCCCGTCTGTTAGGTTGCTGACTTCATAGCCCTTTCCTCGATCAGAAGAAGATTTAAATGAAGCATCCTTTGCCAAATTGACAGCAAAATCTTCTTTGATTTTAGCTGCCATCTTCAAAATGGCTTCTTCATCTTTTTCATGAATCAATCCTCGGGTGTCGACAGGAAAATTGATCAGCAGCGAGCTGTTTTGGCCGATGCTTTTGTAATAGATTTCCATCAGCTCAGGTAAGGTTTTCACCTTATGATCCTCATAGAAATGATAATACCAACCCGGTCGAATGCTCACATCTGATTCTGCTGGAACCCAATGTGTGCCGTTTTCTTGCCCTGTTGCCCATTTTTCGGAAAATTCAGGCATACCAGCATACACAGAATCCCGCATCAGGTTAGACCAGGTGGTTTCATAGGCAAACCCATGTTCATTTCCCACCCAGCGGACATCAGGTCCCGCATCGCTGAAAAGCATGGCTCCGGGTTGGAGTTTTCGTACTAGTTCAATCGTCGTCGGCCAATCGTAATAGCTAAATTTGTCGACTTTTCTATCCTCATTTGCTCCACCATACCAACCTGTACCGCCATTGGCTCCGTCAAACCAGATTTCGAAGATTTCGCCATAGTTTGTCAACAATTCGGTCAACTGGTTACGCATGTAGGTGACGTATTCAGGTTTGCCGTAGTCAGGATGATTTCGATCCCAAGGAGAATAGTAAATTCCGACTTTTAAACCTTCTGCCCGACAAGCATCAACAAATTCTTGAATCAAATCGCCTTTTCCATCACGCCAAGGGCTGTTTTTCACAGAATGTTCGGTATAAGCTGATGGCCAAAGTACAAAACCATCGTGATGCTTTGCTGTAATAATCAAGCCTTTCATTCCGGCTTCTTTTGCAATTCGGGCCCATTGTTTTGCGTCTAGCTCAGTTGGGTTGAATTGCTCTGGTTTTTCATCCCCAAATCCCCACTCTCGATCCGAAAAAGTATTCATGTTGAAATGGACAAAACCATAAAATCCCAATTCCTGCCATGCGATTTGCTTCTCATCCGGAACTGGCAAAATTGGTTCAGGTGGGGCAGCTTTTTCCTGACAATAGCTAAGGGATAGTGCCAAAAGAGGCCAGACAAGTTTGTTCAAAAGGCGAAATTTCACAGCGCAATAGGGGATTGGATTGGAATCTGAGGCAAAATAATGCTAGCTGATCCTCAATCAAAACCATTAGTCAGCAATGTTGCTTGTGTCTGCAAGTTTCCTTGTATTTTTCCAGTATGAAATCAAGCCTGTCTGCCACAGGCAGGCATGACCCAAAGCGAAAAACAGAGGAATTTTTAGAATTCATGCGAAGATTCCATTTGACCATTAAAAAGCAAATAATAACCAGATGAAAAAAGCCTTTATTCTCTTCTTTTTCCTAATTTCTTTGAGCATCCAAGCTCAGATCCAACTAAAAGTCATTGATCGAGTATCAGGGATTCCTCTGGAAAATGTCCGTGTGAAAGCAGGAGACATCATCCTAAATACCAATGCTTCGGGAATAGTTGCTTTTCCAGGAGACAATTTGAGAATTTTCTTTGCCTTGGAAGGCTACGAATCTCTAGGAAAAACCTTTGATTCTGGAGAATTTGAAGTCCAACTTGTTCCAGCCGTTTTCAATCTTTCCGCAGTCACAGTTTCAGCTTTCGAAACGGAAAGACCACTTTTAGAGCAATCCGCAGCCATTAGCGTAGTCACTGAACGAGATTTCAACAGATTTAATGAAATCTCTCCAGTTAATGCATTTAACCAAAAAGCCGGGGTTAGGATTGAAGAACGTGCACCGGCTAGTTACCGGGTTTCCATCCGTGGAAGTTCGCTTCGATCTCCTTTTGGAGTGCGAAATGTGAAAGTGTATTGGAATGAAGTTCCTTTCACCGCACCGGATGGGACTACAGCCTTGAACTTATTGGATTTGTCCAATATCAAAAGTGCTGAAGTGGTCAAAGGACCTTCCGGTAGCATTTACGGAGCTGGAAATGGTGGCGCAATATCCTTTTTCAGCCGACCGGACCTTACAGGGAATCGGGTTTCAACGGAGTATTTGGCAGGTGATTTTGGGTTGAGCAGATTCAGATTAGGTCTTTCTCAGCAAATAGGAGATGGTGGGGTAGAAGCTTCTTTTGTAAGTCAAAAATCTGATGGATATCGGGACCATTCCGCAGTGGATCGTCAGGTGTTTCAGTTGGGAAGCTTTTTCCCAATATCTGAAAAGCAGGAAATACGGACGCAACTCCTGATTTCAGACCTTGATTACCAGATTCCCGGAGCGCTGAATGCCGATCAAGTCGCTGCTGATCCAAGTCAAGCTCGTCCTGGATCTGTCAATCAAAATAGCTCCATTTCCCAACAGTCAGTTTTGCTTTCCTTAGGTCATTTGTATCGTTTTTCGGAGAAAACCAGCAACAACACCACACTTTATATTAATACCAATGACTTCGAAAATCCTTTTATTCTGGATTACAAAGAGGAATTGGGTTTTGGATATGGCTTGAGAACCAAGTTCACCCATGACGGAGAGATTGCGGGAAAAGCCATCCGATTAATTGCAGGTGGGGAATATCAAAACGGCTTAACTGACGCCCAAAACTTTGGCAATCGGGCAGGAGTGGCCGATACGGTAAGATTTGCGGATAAGCTTCGAGCTTACCAAGGCTTCTTGTTCCAACAGGCAGAGGTGAATTTCACAGAAAAGCTATTGTTCACTTTGGGCTTAAGTGAGAACTTTTCCGGCTACGACATTGACCGACAAATCAATGCATCTGGTGGTCCAACCGGTGTTCAATCCCGGAAATTTGATCCGATTGTCGTTCCACGAGTGGCTTTGAATTATAGAATGAATGCCTTCAGTTCGGTTTATGGGTCCATTAGCAGTGGTTTTTCGCCTCCAACCATCGATGAAGTCCGCACCAATGAAGGAAGTTTGAATCTCGATTTGGAAGCAGAAAAAGGGATTAATTATGAAGTAGGATATCGAATAGGAAAGGAGAAATTCAATTTCGAGTTAATTGGCTATTTCCTAAAGCTTGATGAAACAATCACCACATTCACCAACGAAAACGGCGTAGTGCTTTTCCGAAATGCAGGTTCCACAGATCAAAAAGGAATCGAAGCCTCACTCGATTATGCGCTACTAAGAAATGCAGATGGTTTTGTCAAAGACTTTTTGGTTGGGACTGCTTACACCGGGCAGTTTTTCAAGTTTGTCGATTATCGAAAGCAGACCAATGACTTCTCGGGAAATGATTTGACAGGTGTTCCTCCACACAACTTGGTGAGCCGCTTGGATTTACGAACTCGGCCAGGAATTTACCTGAATTTTACACATCAGTTTACTGAAAAGACGCCTTTAAACGATACCAATACGGTTTTTCAAGATTCATTCCATTTGGTAAATGTTCGGGCTGGTTGGAGAAAAAATCTTGGAGACTGGGATTTCGAGTTTTTTGTGGGTGTGGATAATCTGTTGGATGAAAGTTATTCTTTGGGCAATGACTTGAATGCCTTTGCCAATAGATTCTATCAGCCAGCACCGACGAGGAATTGGTATGGGGGAGTGAAAGTGGGGTTGAATTACTAGATATTAGATACAAGATTCAAGACACAAGATTTCAGAATTCTAAAACTTAATAGAAATTAGATATTGGATTTTGTTTAAACTTAGAATTGAATAATATCTCCACCCTTTTAATCTTTGATTAAGATGAAGAAACTTTTACTTCTCCCCTTTTTATTACTTCTGGTATCTACCCAAATCTCATTTTCCCAAGAAGAAAAAACTGAAACTAAGTGGATTCCGCGAGATCCTCAAAAGTTTGAATCGACGCATTCTGGAACATTCAATAACCAGAAAATTGGCTTTAAAGCAATTGTTGGAGAAACATTTTTGAAAAATAGCAAAGGCGAGGTGACCGGCTCTATGTGGTCAACTTCCTATCTCCGAGATGGGGTAGATTCCTCCAAAAGACCCGTAATGTTTGTTTTCAATGGCGGTCCGGGTTCAGCGAGTGTTTGGCTTCACATGGGTTTTTTTGGTCCCAAAGTAGTCAAAATCGACTCTGAAGGAAAAGAAGATGACGGCGCGGCGCCCTATCGTTTTGTGGAAAATAATCAGGCTCTTTTGGACTTGACTGACTTGGTATTTATCGATCCGATTGGCACAGGTTTCAGTCAAATAGAGGGAGTCGGGAAAACGTCTGATTTCTGGGGCCTGAATGAAGATGCCACTTCAATTGCGCAGTTTATTAGACTTTGGGTAACACAAAATGGTAGATGGCAAGCGCCGAAATTCTTGGCTGGAGAAAGCTTTGGTACTACCCGCGCTGCGAAAGTTGCCGAAGTCTTGGAAGGTGGAGGCCAAAATATGGCTTTAAATGGAATCATTCTGATTTCCCAAGCCTTGGATTACGCTGGTTCTTCCAGTTGGGCGGATAACCTCACTTCCTTTTTTACTTATCTGCCTTCTCAAGCCGTGACTGCTTGGTATCATGGCAAAGCCGGACAGGGAAAGACCATTGAAGCATTTGCGCAAGAGGCGAGGGAATTTGCTTATGGCGATTATTTGAAGTCACTTTTTTTGGGGGAAAAGCAAACTCAGGCCGAAATGGAAGCGATAGCAGAGAAACTAGCCTATTTCACAGGTTTGGACAAAAACTACATCCTGCATTCCGACAATCAGATCCTGATGCACCGATTCAAAAAGGAGCTACTGAGGGAAGAGGGGAAAGCCATTGGAACATTGGATGGAAGATTTTTGGCTTTGGAAACAGACAAATCAGCGGAAGGTCCGGTGCTTGGAGACCCGAGTGATTACATGGCGGAATCTGCTTACACTGCGGTTTTCAACGATTATTTGATGCGGGATTTGAAAGTAATGATGGATCGACCATATCTATCATCTGCATCTGGAATGGGGGGAAGTTGGAACTGGAAACCTGTGCCGGAAGGTGCATA
>CAYTXN010000204.1:0-6234 GCA_964441195.1 uncultured Limnohabitans sp. | reverse complement strand
GACAAAATCAAACTGGTGGACTCGATGGATGCGTTTGAAAAAACTACGCTGAGCTGGATCGTCCGTGGATCTGGCAATGTCACCATCAAAGCCGGAGCTGCTCACACTGGTTTTGCCACTCAAACTGTTAAACTCTAAGCCATGCAAACTCAAAAAACAACAAAACTAATCGTTGCCTTGGCTTTAAGTGCATTATGTCTGGGCCCATTCAATGCCAATGCGCAGCAAGAAAATTTCTTCCGAGCAATCGGTTCACCACATAAGCCAAAAGTGGAAATTGCCTGGAACCGCTATCACAGCGCGGAAGGACTTTGGGATTGGATGAAAAAGATAGCTGCTGCTCATCCTAATTTGGCAAAAATCGAATCGATCGGAAAATCTTATGAAGGTCGTGATATCATGACCTTGACGATTACCGACTTTTCCGCAGGAAAAGATACTGACAAGCCTGCCATGTGGATTGATGGAAATATCCACTCCAATGAGATTCAGGGGGGTGAATTTTCACTTTACGTGGCGTGGTATCTTACTGAGATGCATGTCGACACAAAGTTTATCCAGGAATTGCTTCGTGATAAAACCTTCTACATCACGCCTACTATTAATCCTGACGCTAGAAATAACTTCTTTAAGGAGCCAAACACTGCAAATTCACCAAGATCAGGTATGATCGTATTGGATAATGACGGTGATGGGGTAGCTGGAGAAGATATGATGAATGATCTTGACGGAGACGGAAATATCACGATGATGATCAGAAAATCTCCAACTGGCAGATTTATCAAAGATCCATTGGATCCGAGAAAATTGATGGCAGTGGGCCCAGATCAAGTAGGTGACTACGAAATGCTGGGTCAGGAGGGCATGGATAATGACGGTGACGGAGAAGTCAACGAAGATGGGATAGGCTATTATGACCCAAACCGGGACTGGGGATGGAATTGGCAGCCGGATTACATTCAGCGGGGAGCGATGCGCTATCCGTTTACTTTGCCAGAGAATCGTGCGGTGATGGAGTTTGTGATGAAGCATCCAAACATAGCTGGAGCGCAAAGTTTCCATAATTCTGGAGGGATGATTCTCCGTGGACCTGGAGCTGAGGAAGACTTGAATACTTACAATAGAGAGGACATCCGTATCTATGATGCGATTGGCAAAAAAGGTGAAGAAATGATCCCGGGATATCGCTATCTAACGGTTTACAAAGATTTGTATTCTGTGTTTGGAGGCGAATTGGATTGGTTTTATGGAAATCGAGGGATATTTACTTACACCAATGAATTGATGGTTTCTTACCTGTATTTCAACAAAGAAGCAGGTCGAGGGAATCAAGATGAGCAACTCAAAGTGGACCACTTGTTGACTTTTGGAGATGCATTTGTGCCGTTTAAGGAGTATAACCATCCGCAGTTTGGAACGGTGGAGATCGGTGGATTCAAGAAGAACTTTGGACGTGCACATCCGGGATTCTTGCTTGAGCAGGATGCTCACCGAAACTCTGCCTTCACAATCTATCATGCGTATCACACTCCAAAACTATCTGTGATGGATGTGAAAGAAGAAGATCTTGGAGGAGGTTTGAAATCGATCACTGCAACCATTTTCAACGAGCGAATGATGCCGACTCACGCCAGTCAGGATTTGAAATACAAAATCGAGCGACCTGATTATGTGACAATCACAGGTGCGAAAGTGGTCGCAGGCTTTGTCGTAGAAGATGAAGACATGAAGAAATTCAAAGAGCAGAAATCCTCGCCTGAGAAAATGGCAGTGGAAAATATCCCTGGAATGGGCGCTGTGAAAGTGAAATGGATTGTGTCATCAGCTTCCAATTACAGCATCACTGTCGATTCCGCCAAAGGCGGAAAAGCGAACTGGAAGAAGTAAAATTTCCTATTCATTATACCTAAAGAATCCCGCTGAATTAAAACGGCGGGATTTTTTTGTTTTTAGATCCGTTGAGGCATTTCTGAGCAAAAGCAACTACATCCAAAACTGGTTACTATTGTTAGTTTTTGGCCGTATTATATTTTTTTGCAGCCAGAACAACGAAATTCCGGAGTTCATTATTGGATATTGGGCTATCTGATGATTTATGCATTTTTTGAAACCAATTGATTTTAGCTTTAAATTGAATGAGTTACTATCACCAATCTGACATGGATCAAAGCAATCAAGTAGTCTGGATTACAGGTGCTTCCTCAGGTCTAGGACGAGGTATGGCATTGGAATATGCCTCCCAGGGTGCAATTTTAGCCGTTTCGGCTCGGAGAATGGACTTGCTGGAGGAAGTTGTTGAAGAAATCGAGGCAAAAGGTGGAAAAGCCAAAGCCTATCATTGCGATGTAATCAACAGTCTAAGCATCGAAGATTGTGTGAATAAAATCATCCAGGATTTTGGCAAATTGGACGTAGCAGTTGCCAATGCGGGGAATGGTGTTTTAGGAAAAATTGAGGAGCTAAATGAATCAGACTGGAATCGTCAATTGGCCGTGAATGTGACTGGATTAGCCTTAACCTGCAAATTTGCCTTACCTCATCTTCGCAAAACCAAAGGAAGACTTGCCCTAATAGGAAGTGTTGCAGCTTATATTCCAAACCCGGGAACTAGTCCATACGGAGCCTCAAAAGCGGCTGTTCATAACATTGGAGAGTCCCTTCAAATGGAATTGAAAGGAAGTGGCGTTTCCTGCACTATTATCCATCCAGGAATGGTTGAAAGTAACATCACCAGGGTTGATAATGAAGGAAATTTTCACCCTGACCGACAGGATCCTCGTCCGGCTAATTTGATGTGGACTACAGAGAAAGCTTCGAAAGTGATGGTAAAGGCTATTGTGAAAAGGAAAAGGGTGTTTGTTTTTACTGGACACGGAAAATTTATCGTTTTCCTTGCGAAATATTTCCCAAGCCTAGGGAGAATGATTAAAGAAAAAATGTCTCCAAAGTAATTGAATATGAAGAGGTTTGTATTGTTGTTTTGGTTTTTAATTGGTTCCTCATTCTGCTCTTTTTCACAAGAAAATCCTGTAATTCTAATCACCTATTATTCCCAATCCGGTAACACTGAAAAACTTGCTGAAGCCGTGGCTGAAGGTGCAAGATCTATTGAAAAAGTAGAGGTTCGGCTTTTGTCCATTGAGCAAGTAAAACAAATCGATCTATTGGAAGCTTCCGCCATTATTGTCGGTTCGCCAGTCTATAATTCCAACGTTGCTCCAGCAGTACAAGAGTTCATTAATTCGTGGCCTTTTGAGGGCAGACCTTTGAAAAATAAGATTGGAGCGGCATTTTCAACAGGTGGTGGGATCTCAATCGGAGAGGAATTGGTCATGTTGAATATTCTTCATTCCATGCTGATTTATGGGATGATTGTGGTCGGAGGTGAAGAAACTGAGGCCGCATTTGGAGCTTCGGCGGTAACAGGTGAGGGACCATTTGATGGAGAAGAAATGGAAGAATTATTTTTGAAAAAAGGTTTCGGACTTGGAAGTCGAGTGGCAAAGTTGGCGATGAACTTTTCTGTTGATTTAAAATAGTTCTAAGAAAGTGAGAGATGCGTTTTGAATGAAGGATTTTTTCCTCCCTAATAATTCAATAGGCACCCGGGACTAGAACTTGCTCCGTTGGATGTTTAAGATGTGCTGATTTTTAATAAATTGGATAAACGTTTGACATTCAACAGAAAGGAGGCAAATGAAATCGAGCATAACCCAAAGCGACACACAGATGTATTACTATTATGCATGCGAAGATTCCATGTGATCTTTAAAAATCAAATTATACCCACATGAAAAAGTCTTACAAAATCTCCGCAAAGCTACTTCCCCTTTGGCTTTTGATGCCAATACCAATATTTGTCTTTACTCCAGATAGTAAAGTTTTTTTTAGTTTTATTAAAAATGAAATCCCCAGAATATGGACTGAAGAAGCTCTTAAGGACTGGGAACTTCCTAATTCAAACCCCGAGTTTACCGCCCAGCCAGTTTCAGAAGAGTTTTATTATGCACTTCCTGAGCGGGTAATTTATAAAACATACCCTGTTTACCATCCAGACTTTGAGCCCGAGGGATATTGGGATTGGTTGCATGAGCAGGAAGCTGAAATTGTCTTTGATCCAGGCAAATTGAATTCAGAGGAGGACTGGATTAAAGCCGGAGAATTGATTTTTGATTATCCCATAGATACTTTGGGAGCGGTCATAGGTGCTGAGCATGTCAGGGATCGTGAATTTTATTCCGCTACGAATATGCCCACCACTCCAGAAGGAGTAATGCCATTCGCACAATGGGTCGTAGCTGGCAAAGGCAAAGTCTACTTGGGAAATTTGTCCTGTGCAATGTGTCATACCCGTGTGATGGACGATGGGAGTTTACTCAAAGGAGCTCAAGGAAATTGGCCAGGCGACAAGGCTTTCGCTTATGCCTTGGAAAAAGACGGAGCTCCCGAAAAAGCAATCCAGAGTGTGACAACGGCATTGTTTGGAAGTCCATTTGCAAAAGGAGATCCTCATGGAAAGTTGATCGCAGCTGGAAAGGATTCAATTTTGGCAGCCTATCGAGCTGTACCTGAAGGAGCCTTTGGCAGACAGGGAACGAGCATACTTTTTCCTCCTCAAGCCCCAAATCTAATTGGTGTTAAAGATCGAAAATACTTAGATCATGGCGGACTTGCCCAGCATCGGTCGATCGAGGATATGATGCGCTATATTGCCATGAATCAAGCAATGGATTTTCTGAATTTCTACGGTGACTACAATCCTTTGGGATTGACTAAAGAAAGATTAAATAGCGGCAAACCCATTTTTTTTCCAGGTACTTATGATCGGCACTCGGATGAGCAGTTGCTCGCGATAGCTAAGTATTTGTATTCACTGACTCCACCTGTGAATCCTAATAAGCCCTCTGTGATAAGTGAAAAAGGGAAAATAATTTTTGCTCAAGAGGGCTGCGTGACTTGTCATACCCCACCATTATTTACCAATAATCAACTTACTCCGGCGGATGGATTTGAGATTCCGGAAGTGCATTATGATAAGTATGACATTTTTGACATCTCAATAGGCACTGACCCGGGCTACACGATGAGCACACGAAGAGGCACAGGCTATTACAAAGTACCATCACTTTTGGGATTGTGGTACCGAGGTCCTTTCTTCCATGACGCAACTTTGGCAAAGCTGGAGGACTTGTTTGACCCTGCAAGGTTAAGGGAAGATTATATTCCCACGGGCTTCAAACCTCATCATGTTAAAACCAAGGCTGTCATCGGCCATGAATTTGGGTTGAATCTGAGTGAAGATGATAAATCCTCTTTGCTAGCTTACTTAAGAACACTCTAATTCGAAGCTTATGAAAGCACTTTTTCCCTTGTTGTTTCTTTTTTTGATGGTACAAACAGGTGCTGATCCTGAATTTGTAGTGAGATTTGAAATCAAAAATGCCGGGATAACCGTCGAAGGGCACTTTACGGAGGCGTCATTTGATGTCCGATTTGATCCTAAAAATCTCAAGAATTCAGTTTTAAGCGGGAAAGTCAATTCATCCAGCATAAATACTGGAATCAGTCTACGCGATCGTCATTTACAAGGCCGGCAATACTTCCAGTCTACCAATTTTCCTGAGATCAGTTTGGAATCCACTCGGATTCAATCGAAAGGAAAAAATGAATACGAAGGAATATTTGAGTTAACCATTAAGGACGTTCGAAAAGAGATGCTAGTTCCTTTCACCGCTGTCCAAAAAGGAAATGGACATTTTTTTAAAGCCAATTTCACCCTTGATCGTCTTGATTTTGGGATTGGTGAAACAAGCTTAATACTGAGCGACGAAGTGATGGTTTGGATAGAGTTTCAGGAAGTGAAATGAACGAAAGGAGAATTTTTTTCAATCTTTTTTAGATAGAATATTTCAATAGTACTTCGATGATGAAAGGGACTAAAACTTATACCTCTTCTTTTTTCAAAGTCATGTATTGGACATTTCTGGGACTGGTTTTTATCGGTTTTGCGCCAAGTTTCTATTTAAAATTCCTGGTTGAGGATCATCCATTTTACCCTAAAGGACTTCCTATACCTTATATTCTTCACGGTTTGGTTCTCACGGTTTGGTATATTTTGTTGGTGTTTCAAACCACCTTAATCCAAAACAGAAACCTCAACCTACATCGGAAATTGGGTGTTTTTGGAGCTTTCTGGGCATTTGTAGTTTTGATTTCGACCTTTTGGGCAATCAG
>CAYTXN010000203.1:0-6236 GCA_964441195.1 uncultured Limnohabitans sp. | reverse complement strand
GAATTGACTGAAAAAAATGCAGTGCTTCAGCGAAATTACTTCGCTTTTGGGGCGCTGGGGCTATTTTTGGTTCTGTTGGTGGCGATTTTCATTTTCTACCAAAATAGAAACAAGCGAAAACAAGAGCTTCTCATCAAAGACCGAGAGATCCGTGTAAAGGAGGCCTACATCCAAGCGTCCATGGAGTCGCAGGAGCAGGAGCGCAGGCGAATGGCGCAAGACCTCCATGATGGATTTGGACAGTATATTTCTGCTTTACGGCTTTATGTTTCACAATTGAAAAGCGAAAAAACCAATCCAGAACTCAAAACTGAACTGGTCGGGAGAACTGACGAAGTGCTGGACGAAATGTCCAAAGAAATAAGCAACGTCGTGTACGATTTGATGCCCGCGACCTTGATCCGGCATGGACTGATGACAGCTTTGGAGGATTTGGCAGCGCGGATATCGATCAGCCAAAAGGCAAAGTTTGATATCGAATCCAGAGGACTTTCCAAGAGATTGGATGAACTGGTGGAAATTAATCTCTTCAGGATCTGTCAAGAATGGATCAATAACGTGCTGAAATATTCTGGAGCCAAGCAGATTTTGATTGACTTATCAGCTGAGGAAGGAATGGTCCGGCTGAATATTTTTGATGACGGGAGAGGTTTTGACCCCGATGTATTTCTGACAAGCAAAGGAAATGGTTGGAGAAATCTAAATACCCGTGCCGATTTGCTTCAAGGAAAAGTGAATTTGAATACAGAACCCGGAGTACAAGGGACTGAGCTTTCGGTCAGTTTTGCCTATTTTTCAGGAACGAACTAATTCCGATTTAAACCTTAACTTATGAATATACTTTTAGCCGATGACCACCATATCTTATTAGATGGCCTAAGGTTTATGCTGCGACAGGAGTTAGGTCTTGATGAGGTTTTCATCGCCAAAACTGTAGAAGAAGCATTTTTGGTGGTGAAGAGTCGGCCAATAGATCTTGTCGTTTCGGATATTTCTATTCCTGAGATCGGAGGGATAGCTTTTGCAAAAAATCTCAAAGCCGAATATCCTCACATCCGGATAATATTTCTGAGTATGCACGAAGAACCGCATCTCGTCAAAGATGCTTTGGCCACAGGGGTAGAGGGCTATGTGCTGAAAAAGAATTCACACTTGGATCTGCTTTTAGCGATTGAGGAAGTAATGAAAGGGGGCTTGTTTTTTAGTCCGGAGATTCACAAGATTTTGATCAATCGACTCCGATTCCCTGAAGATGAAAAAGTCCTTACCGAGCGGGAGCGTGAGGTGTTGAAACTCATTTTTGATGACTTGACCAATAGGGAGATCGGTGAAAAGCTCTTTATTTCGGAGCGTACTGTGGAAACTCACCGCAAGAATATCTATCAAAAAACTAAAACCACGACGATTGTGGGGCTGCTTAAGTTTGCTCTCGAAAACAACCTGATTGCTGGCATTGGGCATTAAAAAAGCCGGTTTTTGGCCGGCTTTTTTAATTTTTATTAGTGAGATTTTAGTCTTTCACTAGCTCAGTAAAATTTGAAATTCCTGAGGTGATGAGTTCATTCATGGAACCTGCTGCACTTTTCACATATTTGTCATGATCGGCGTCAGCAAAATGTGATGCAACGGTAGTTTCTCCTCCAGAGACCATGACGAGTTGAGCATAGCCGGTCTTTTCGGCTGTGACGACTTCCGCACGGGTTGATTCTTTGATTTTGGATTCTTTGAAAATATCTTCAAAATAAACATCCTTTTTGAGTTCTGTTGTGGAATCAAAAAGTGGTGAACTAGCCATGTGACCTGAGATAAATCGCACTCTTGTGTTTAAGATTTGACCAGTCCCTGCTTGGGTAAATCCTTTTGCAATCGAAGTAAGCGAGTTTTTTTGCTCATTGTCTTGAGTTCCCCCAAACGCTGCCAATCTAAATCCGAGATCAGCTTTGACAGAAGAATAATTTGCGAAATTAGACGAAGAAGCATCCAACGTTACAAAAGGAAAATAAAATGTCACCTCAGCTACGAAAGCATCTTCCAAATCCTTTGATAGCTTAGAGCTCGTGTCTGTGAAAGTTGATTTCTCTCTACCGCTGTTTGACACATCCTTTACAAAGTAGTCGAACCCCTGAGGTGTCACCATGACAAAACCTGGCGCTTGAGCATCGGAAGAGGCTCCTCCTGTCCTTTTGGTCCAACCAGCATAATAATCTGTTTTACCTGCTTCGTCAGAAGTAATTATTTCATATCCCTCTGCTGTTAGCTTTGCCACAAAGTCTGCATAAGCCTCATCGATCAATTTTTGAAAGTCAGGCACATCCACGCCTTGGATTTGAACACCCATCGAAGTTTTGGTTCCAGAGGTAAATGTAGTTCGGTTTGCACGATCATTTTTGCTTCCAATGGAACTGGCACTGGCTTCTTCAAATACTTCAAAGAAGGCCCGGAATTTCTGAATATATACTCGTTTGGGAGCTTTTTTGGCCTGTCCACCGCGATGGAATTTGGTCACTTTCACGTCCTTTTCAGGAATGAATTCTCCGAGAGGATTTGAAAATAAACCACCCAGAAAGATGAGGGACAATAAGATTGCAGTTTTCATGATTTATGTTTTGGGATGAGCTAAAGAAAATCTACCCCAAAGCTATCTTCAATGGTTAGGGTAAGAAATACCCTGGGCTACGTAAAAAAAATACGTGCTGGCACGGATTGACTCGTGTTGTTTAAATACGGCAAATGGCGTATTTCCAGGAAGATGGGTAACAGGTAGCTTTGATCAAAATTCATAATGTCATGAAAAAGCTAATATCAACCACCCCAAAATTGTTCCTGACCCTGCTGGTAGCATGGGCCATTGGAACGGAATCTTATGCACAGGAGCCAGCATGGAAACTTAGTCTGGAAAAAGGAGTCGAATGGACAAAGTACACCCCAAATAAGATACTTCTGGTTGGAAGTTCGGATTGGGGACTTCATGGCGTAGATGCCAGTACTGGAAAACTTCTCTGGTCAAATGCTGATTTATATAATTCTGCTAAAGCCCTCAAAGGTCCAGATGGAAAAAAAGTCGGCTATACGGCAGATCTTATCCGTGTATTAGAAGATCCCAACGATCCAAAAATATCGGATTTCGCAATAGTGAAATATACAGATGATATCTTGGTCAAAAACTTCGTTGTGATCAATATCCGCACAGGGGAATTGGTGATCAACCCGAAAATGGCCGGAATGCCGGTAGTCAAAATAGTAGGTCCTGAGCAAGCCACTTTTAATTATTATGGCTCGGACTATATTCCCGAGCTCAAAGGAGTTGTGCTCACAGCTAGCTATGTAGACATGTATAAGCCTGGAAAAATCTATACTCAAATCACCAAATTCATCGATTTGGAAACTGGTAAGCTAGCATGGGAAAGTGATCAATATTCATCCATTTTCCTACCTGTGGTGACAGCGGACAATAACTTACTTTTCATTGGAGAGAAAACCTCAGCTAAGATTAATGCTAAAACCGGTGAACCAGTTTGGACTTTCGAGGTGGCTGACAAAAAGAACAATTTCGAAGCATTTGATGCGAATATTCATTTGACTGATGGCTATTTCTATCAGAAAAAAGGAAATCAAGGAGTGGTCTCAGCAGTCGATTTGGAATCCGGGAAGGTGATATGGGAAAAACCACTTGCAACCAAAGATGCTCCAATATTAACTGCTGAAAATTTCGGCGTGATCGTGGCAGATGAGAAAAATTTCACATTGATGGAAGCGGAGACCGGAAATACCAAATGGTCTGCGAAAAAGCTTTCTGGTATTGTGGTGGATTTGGGCAAGGACAGAGGCATTGCTGTAGGAGAAAAAGAAAAGTACCTGACTGTTTTGGATAAAAACACGGGAGCGGAAAAATGGTCTCAAAAAATCAAGGGGATCCAAATAGACCAACTTACCGGAGCTGGAATCATGTATTATGACGAGGATGGTAGTGTGGGACTTTTTGGTTTCGATGGTCAGCCGGTTTGGGACAAAAAAGACATGATCAAAGGCCCTGGAATATTAAGGGCAAAACCATCCTTGGATCAGGAGGTTTTCTACGCAGACGGTTCTGTCTTTCATGTCAATCTGGTAACTGGTCAGAAAAAAGTGATTATTAACAAGGTTGAATTTGGTGAAAAAGAATCTCCAGACAACTTGGAATTCACCGGTGTAAACTTTGTGCTCTCGTCCTCACAAAATATGATGGGATTTGATGAAAATGGAACTGTTCTTTATCAGGATCATTGGGCTTCACCAAAAATTAGTTTGGCAGGTAGAATCGCGCTGAGGACTGCCCAAGTTGCAATGGTTGCAATGGCCTCTGCGGCTGCCTATCAGCAAGGGGCAACTCAAGGTTCAACCTTTGCGCCATCATCAATCAGTAAGCAATATGGTCATCAGCGGGAATTTTTTGAGGATATGTCCGGAGCTTTTGGCCAAGCAGCAAATCAACGATTTAAAGCATCTTCCTCTAAGGGGATCTACAGTTTTATCTTGACTGATGTGGGAGATGGAGTTGGTTTGGTAAAAGTGGATAAGGTCAGCGGAAAGGAAACAGGAAAAATAGTGTTGAACGACAAAGAGCCAGTTTACGACTCTGATCCTGAAAATGGAATGATTTTCTATAAACCAACTAAGAAGGAGGTTTACGGTTATCTTTTCTAATCCGAAAATGTATCAAAAACAAAAAATCCCGGGGACGGGATTTTTTGTTTTTGTTCAATTCAAAGATTTAAGAGAATTTTAATTTTTTGCTTCAGCAGTTTTTTCTTTAACACGAAGCATAAAATCACTTAGTACATTCATAAAATTGATGAATGCATCATATGGAGTATCATAAGGACTGAAATATTCGTGAACCGAACCATCCGAGAAAAACTTGGTACACATGTAATAAAAGTGATCCGAAGTCTGCAGATAGCCCCAATCTCGCTGGATTTCAGGATCATTAAGTCCTTTAACCAGCTTTTCCATTTCATACAGGCGATCAAAGGCTTCATCTTGCAGGTCATTTCCAAGCCATGCAGTCAAATCTCGCTCTTCATCAGCCCAGGAAATCGGCACTGGCACGTGGATTTTGCTTACAGGGGCCCCTGCTGCTGTGACCTCAGATGGAGTTGAGAAGTTAAAACTTGAGTGATTCAATACCGCTTCCGGAAGATGTCTCATAAATTCAAAAATCCCCGTTTCGGCCCATTGATGCTCCCCAAAAGTTTCATAATCCATAAACAGATTAACGACTTGCTCCTCTTTTGGGATTGCATTAATCCACGTAATGAACTTCTCTGTGGTTAGTGGGTAATCTGCCCAGGTTTTGTTACTAAATCTGAAAGCGATATCATCGGAAAGAAGAAAATTCTTGAGAAGCACTTTTAACTTTGGTTCTATGGCATTGGAATAGACATAATTTGGGCTTTTCCATCCTAAAATGTGTTTTGCTCCTTCGGTCAAAACTGCCTCATATCCAAGCTCAGCTACCATTGCTCCGATTTGATCGGAATAAATCAACTCCGTATTCCTGAAGACTTTTGGGGTGTATCCGTTGAAAAGTTCCTTAATTCTATCCTGATGTTTTTTTACCAAGCGGTTAAATTCTTCTTGACTTTTAAGGGCAGCCAAGGAATGTGTGTAGGTTTCATTTAAGAGTTCTACTTTCCCGGTGGCCACGAGCTTCTGGAAGCTTTCCAACACGTCTGGGGCATAAGCTTCCATTTGATCGAGAAAAGTGCCTGAAAGTGAAAAGGCGACTTTGAATTTACCATTGTATTTTTGGATCAATTCAAGAAGTAACGCATTCATTGGCAAATAGCACTTTTGTGCTACTTTGCGAATCACATTTCGATTCAAGAAGTCGTCCCAATAGTGGTGATCTTCTCCAATATCAAAAAACCGATAAGGTTTTAATCTAAAAGGCTGGTGCACCTGAAAATAAAAGCAGATGGTTCTCATGATCTTTCGGCTATAGTTTTTTCGTAAACAGTTACTAGTTTGGCAGCCACATGCTCCCATTTCAATTTTTTAAGTTCTTCACTACCAAGCTCCTTAAACATCCTGGAAATCCCCTCGTAATGAAGCAATGCAAAGATGGCATCAGCCATTGCATCTACATCCCAAAAGTCAACTTTGATGGCGTTTCTTAGGACTTCTGCCACTCCGGATTGCTTGGAAATGATGACAGGGGTATTGTGACGGACCGCTTCCAAGGGAGCAATTCCAAA
>CAYTXN010000202.1:0-6254 GCA_964441195.1 uncultured Limnohabitans sp. | reverse complement strand
AATCTTGCCGAGTCAAGGCACATCATCGGCGCACCCAAACCTGATTTGCCGGGAAGTAGGTTTTCCTTTGGCACTTTCACATTATCAAAAACTAATTCTCCAGTGCAAGATGCTCGAAGCGACCATTTGCCATGAGTTTCAGGAGTAGTAAAACCCTCCATTCCTCGCTCCACGATCAAACCGTGAATTCGGCCCTCCTCATTTTTTGCCCAAACAACTGCAATATCAGCTTTTGGGGAATTGGAAATCCACATTTTGGCACCATTTAGCAGGTAATGATCGCCCATATCTTTGAAATTGGTGACCATACCGCTTGGGTTGGAACCGTGATCGGGTTCTGTCAAACCAAAGCAACCTAGAAATTCACCTGAAGCCAATTTTGGCAGATATTTTCTCCGCTGCTCTTCTGATCCAAACTTATAGATCGGATACATCACGAGGGAACCTTGAACTGAAGCTGTGGAACGCATTCCAGAGTCGCCTCGCTCGATCTCCTGCATGATCAGACCATAAGAAATGTAATCCAAACCTCCGCCTCCATATTCCTCGGGAAGTTGCGGGCCGAAAGCTCCAACTTCCCCGAACTTTCGTACGATTTCATATGGAAAATGAGCCTTCTGAGCCCAATCCTCGATGTAAGGAGAGATTTCCTTTTTCACGAAATCTCGGATGGATGATCGGATTAATTTCTGCTCTTCCGTGAGCAGAGCGTCCAGATCTAGAAAATCCACACCTTCAAAAAGATCCTGCTTGAGAGATTTCTGAATTTCAACAGCCTCCATGGTATATTTGGTTTATTTTTGGGAATCAGTCATTTTTGCTGCGAAGAAAAGCCAACAGCAGCCCGAAATTAAGGAGAAAGGTGCTGAAATAACTACATTTTTGACTAAAATCCCATGCACGAATCCCAGTTCGATCCCAATATTTTAGATAAAATCCATCAACTCCAAGAAAAGTTTAAAGCTTCCGGTCAGGATATGCTTTCTTACCTCGAAGGATTGCTTTATGCAGACTATCTGACCTACTGGGAATACATCAATTTGGACGTTTTGCTGTCATTGCAACAGCCAAAGACCAGCTTCAAAGACGAGAAGATTTTCATCATCTATCATCAGATCACTGAGCTTTATTTCAAATTGATCATTTCAGAAATGGAGCAGATTGCAGATCAACAGAATATTTCGGAAGACTTTTTCAAAGCCCGCTTGGAGCGAATCCTGATGTACTTCGATCATTTGATCAGTTCCTTTGCGATGATGTGGAAAGGAATGGAGCGTGAGCAATTCCTGAAATTTCGGATGTCGCTATTGCCTTCATCGGGATTTCAAAGTGCCCAATTTCGTGAAATCGAATTGATGGCGACAGATGCATTTCATGTGGTTACTCTTAGCAAAAGGAAAGAGTTTGATTACCATAGCCCCTCGGATGATTTGTTTGAGCATCTGTATTGGCAGCAGGGAGCGATTGAATTGGCAACTGGGGAGAAGACATTGACTTTGAAGAATTTTGAGTTGAAATATGGCAAAAAGCTCATTCAACTGATCGAATCCTATCGACGTAAAAATCTCTGGCAAAAGTATATTGAGCTGGAGAATCCATCTGAATCGATGACTGAACTGATGAAGCAGTTTGATTTGAAAGCCAATGTGTTCTGGCCTTTAGCTCATTACAAATCTGCTGTCAGATATCTTCAGCGTGATCCTGTCGATATCGCAGCAACAGGTGGTACCAACTGGCAGAAATATCTTCCTCCGCGTTTTCAACGAGTCATCTTTTTCCCTGAACTCTGGACTGAAACTGAGCAAGAAGAGTGGGGCAAAGGTTGGGTGGTGAAGGAGATATTTGGCGATGAGCTTCAGAAAGGCTAGGATTCCATGGTTCGGGATTCAGAATTTTCCATTGCTCAAAAATACAGGCCGGATGTCCTGATATTTCTTACGCTGATTCCCCTGATCAGTGCTTTCAATTATTATTTGACTTACTCCAATATTCAATGGAATTGGTTTTTGGTGCTGACCTTTTCCATCGATACCACTCAGGGATATTTGGCTTGGTTGATCGTCAGGAAGCTAATTTTTTGGTTGGATCGGATATTTCCATTTGGCCCCAAGCCCACTAAAAGAATTTTAATCCAACTTGTCAGTACAACTTTTGCAGGTCTGAGTTTTATAATTTTGACCACTGAAATTGTTTCTTGGATTGCCAAAGGAAGACCTGCGATTTCTGAATTTTACACGATGGACGTGTTCATCATCGGGATTTGGTTTTTGGTGATTAATGGCATTTACATCGGTCTTTTTTACTACCACACACTTCAGGAAATTCAAGAGGAAAAAGCTCTGGTTCAGCCGGAATTCCGAGGAATCCAAGTCAAATCCGGAAATCGAGAATTACTCATTCCTGAAGCTGAACTTGCAGCTATGATGATTGATGAGGAATATTTGCTCCTTTATACCATTCATGGTAAAAAGTACTTTTTGGATGAAAGCCTGGATTTTTGGGAAAAGAATCTTCCAGAAACCAACTTTTTCAGATTAAATCGGCAAACTATTATTCACCGTCAAATTCTCATTGGGTTCAAAAAACTGGATCATGGAAAGTTAGATGCTCAGATTGATTCAAAGTATAATTTTGATCTCGAATTGGGAATCAGCCGTGCAAAAGCACCTTCATTTCGCAAATGGTTTATGCCAAGCCGATGACAATTCACGGCTAATTTTGGTATGCTTCGGGGAATCAAGCTCGATTTTTTAAATCTCTGAAAGCTTTTCAGAGTAAAATTGACTCACAAATCAACAGTTCAACTGCTATGAAAATAAAGCTTTTTCTCAGCTTTCTCATTTTCCTCCTTGCCTTCAAGACGGTAAATGCTCAGGACACCAGCTCAAAAGACTACAGGAATTTTCCTTTGACAATTACGATTCAGTTTCAGTCCTTTTCTCTACCCTTCAAAAATCTTGGCAGCAATTTCAAAAACATGGGAATCGGTATCGGTACAGAAGTCAGTCATAATGGCGACCACAATTGGATTCAGGAGTTATCACTCTTTTGGATTCGAAATAAATCCATGGGAAATGGAATTTATTTCATGACCCAAACTGCTTGGCGACCTTATTTGGGAAATCCATTTTTTGGAGAACTCAAAGCAGGAATTGGCTTTAAATTGGCCTTCCGCCCGACAGAATCATTTATACAAAAAGATGGAGAATGGATTTCCGCAGGAAAAAAAGGCAAAGGAATGTTGGCAATTCCTTTTGGATTCGGGCTCGGCTTGCATGATTATTCTGAAAATGTTTACACCAGTCCCTTTATCAATTATCAGGCGATTTTCCTAAAAGGATACAATCAGGATATTCCGATCGTACCCGAAACGATTTTTCAGATAGGTACTCGAGCTCATTTTAATTCCTTGACAAAATGAAAAAGACAATTCTTCGAATTCTTCCCATAGTCTTGATAAGTCTTATCGCATCAAAATCTTTTGCTCAAGGTGACTCAAGTTGCAATTATTCCAACTCTTCTTTAGCAAATGAACGCTTTGAAAAGGTACAGGAGAAAATGGAAGAGCTCGTCAAGCTGGGGATTCCAGGAATAGTTGCGGGGGTAAAAACTTTAGAAATGGAATGGTATTCTGCTACGGGATTTTCCAGTTTGGAGAATAGGGCTCAAATGAATGTTTGCAACCTTCAGTACCTTCAAAGTATCTCAAAGACCTATTTGGCCACAAGCATTTTGCAATTAAAGGATCAAGGCAAAATAGACTTGGACAAGCCAGTTTCTAAGTATTTGCCCTCCGAACTTGCCTCATGGATTATTCAGTCCGATAAAATGACGGTAAGGATGTTGCTGAACCATACTTCGGGAATACCTGAATACAACTATTTGCCGGAATACATCACAGTTCTACTCCAAGATCCGGATCATGCCTTCATTCCCTTGGATTACATGAAATTGATAAAGGGTAAAGAACCCGATTTTGAGCCGGGAAGCAGATATAGCTACCGAAATTCCGGATATGAACTACTTGCTTTGATGATGGACCATCTGACCGGAGATCATGCCGATTTTATCAGGAAGAACATCTTTGAGAAACTTGAATTGAAAAATTCCTTTTACCGGGAAAGTGAAAATTACCTTGAAAAATCCGCTTTGGTGGATGGATATTGGGATCGGCATAGCAATGGGATAATTGAAAATTCGAGCTATCTGCAAAAGCAAAATGTCAAAAAGATGGTTGGAGATGATGGAATAATCACGACCGCAGCAGACGGAATCCAATTTTTGGAAGGATTAAACACAGGAAAGTTGATTTCTCAGGAATCACTTGCCGAAATGAAAACCTGGGTAAATGATGCCAAAGGAATCCCTCAATACGGTTTAGGTTTAGATCGTACTACCCTTGGAGGAAGAGAAGCCGTTGGCCACAGCGGGGGAGGTTTGGGTGCGGGAAGTCAGCTTTACTATTTTCCAGATGAAAAGACTTACATTTTTCTTGCAATCAACCTTGCAACTGTAACCGGAAGCCCGATTCACACCAAAGCTGAAAAAGTCCTAAATGAGATTTATTTGGAGATTTTAAAAGTTGGAAATTAGATTTGAGTATCAAGACCTAATTATCAAGACGCAGGATACTTGACGTTTATAGGTCTTGATTCTTCCATCTAGCGTCTTAAATCTTGTATTCTATCATTAACAAATTGATAAGTTTTATTTTCGGTGGAAAAGTAAATTCAAGTTTTTGCAACTTCGATCGAAATAAAACTAATATGAAAAACCTTTTTATAGTTATCGTTTTTCTTGCATTGGGTATCTCCTGCAAACCGAAAGCGCAATTAGTATCCAAGTCAGAGATCACTCGAATTGCTTTTGGGTCCTGCAATCGCCAGGATGCGCCACAGCCACTTTGGAAACCGATTTTGGCCGATCAGCCTGAACTATGGGTTTGGATGGGGGATAATATCTATGGGGATTCTCCGGTCGTCGATACCCTCAGAGCAAAATATGCACGACAGGATAAAAAGCCCGACTATATAGCGCTCAAAGCTGCTATGCCGATTATCGGAGTGTGGGATGATCACGATTATGGAAGAAATGATGCGGGTAAGTTTTATGCTCAGAAGAAGAAATCCAGAGATTTGATGTTCGATTTTTTAGGAGTTCCGGCTGATGCGCCTGAGCGAAAAAGAGAAGGGGCGTATTCATCTCACCAATTTGGCGAGGGAGAAAATCAGGTAAAGATCTTTCTGCTTGATGGAAGGTATTTCCGAGATACGCTAGAGAAAATGGAAAAGGTATATGTGCCAAATGAGACAGGACAAATTCTTGGCAATGAGCAGTGGACTTGGCTGGAAAAAGAACTTAAAGAAAGCAAGGCAAAAGTCAATTTGATTGCCTCGGGAATTCAGTTTCTACCTACTGAGCATGCTTATGAAAAATGGGCTAATTTCCCCAATGAACGTGAAAAACTTCTGGATTTAATTGCAAGATCAAGTGTAAAAAATCCCGTCTTGCTAAGCGGAGACCGACATATAGCTGAAGTGATGAAATTGACGGATGCACGATTTCCAAAAGGAATTTATGAAGTTACAGCTAGCGGATTAACTCATACTTGGAGTGGCATTGCAGAGGAACCAAACCAATTTCGGGTGAGTGACCTGATCGCTAAACTCAATTATGGATTGGCCACATTTGACTGGAAAAAAGGTGAAATGACCTTCCAGATAAAAGGTGAAGAAGGCGCTGTGTATGCGACGCAAGTTATAAATATTCAATAATCAATGGACAATTCTCAATTTTCAAGAAGCAAGAAGCCAGAGACAAGAAAAAAGAAATAACGGTCATCCTAACCTTACGACCTCTTAACTTTCCACCTCCAAACTTCCTGACTTCCAAACTCCCTACCCCCAACAACATGTTCAACAGAAGAGATTTTATCAAAGGACTTGGCCTCACCTCAGTAGGATGGATAGGCTTTGGAGATTCGGTTTTTGCCCAGCTCCAAAAAGAATTACCGATTCAGAATATACCGACTATTTTCAATCCTATCCGTGTCAGAGGACGGGTTTTGAGCAATGGTCAGGGAATCCGTGGCGTAGCAGTTTCTGATGGTAGGATGGTAGCTCAAACCAATTCCTCAGGGGAGTTTGAGTTGATTTCAGGAACTGATCGGGATTTTATTTTCGTGTCACTTCCAGCAGGCTATGAAATCCAAAAACAGGCGAACGGTTCGGCTTCATTTTTTCAAAAAATCGATC
>CAYTXN010000201.1:0-6310 GCA_964441195.1 uncultured Limnohabitans sp. | reverse complement strand
TTGAACGGCTGATTTGGCACCGATTGATATTGTTATCCTGATCATTCTTGGATTAGGCGCCTATGAGGGCTACAAAAAAGGTCTGCTAATGACCATTGTGGGCCTCATAGGTTTTGTATTGGCGATTATTTTGGGAGTTTATTTTATGGATCCGGTGAGTAAAATGCTTGCCGAACGACTGGACGAACTCACTTTCGCGTTTCCAGTCATCGCTTTTTTAATTGTATTTATTATCACACTTCTCATCGTTAACATTGCCGGTTGGATCCTCAAGAAAATGATGGATATGATCCTGCTGGGGAGTGTTGACAGCATCGCTGGAGCGATTTTGGGAATAGTGAAATCAGCCTTTTTCATTAGCCTTTTTATGTGGCTCGCTGTAGGTTTTGAGCTTAAAATGCCAAAGGAATGGAGCGCAAAAAGTGAATACCTGCAGTATATTGAACCGCTCGCGCCAAGTGTGATTTGGGTGCTGGAACCACTCGTTCCAAAAATTAAAGAATTGCAGGAGACAATTGCGGAGATTGTGGAAGGATTCAAGGATGCTGCTGCTGATTGACAATTATGATTCCTTCAGTCATATTTTGGCTGATCTCATTCGACAGACTGGCGAGGAATTAAGAGTCATCAGGAACGATGCAAGTTTGGAAGATATTGAAAAAATCGATTTCAAAGGGCTCATCCTTTCTCCTGGACCTGGAATTCCATCTGATGCAGGAAATCTTTTATCTGTTTTTCAAAAGTACCACCAACAAATCCCTGTGTTGGGAGTCTGTCTCGGTCATCAGGCGATTGGTGAATTTTTTGGAGCAGAATTGGTGAAAAATCAGGTTCCAACTCACGGAAAGGTTCATTTGGTGCGAAAAGCGAAACCACATTTTTTCACAGAAAATCTTCCTGATCAATTCGAAGTCACGCGCTATCATTCGTTTCAACTCCAAAATCTTCCGGATTGCCTGGAAGTTATTTTGGAAACTGAATCTGGAGAGATCATGGGATTGGCACATAAGACGCTTCCCATACTAGGAATCCAATATCATCCTGAGGCGCATCTGACCGAATATGGACTGGAATTGGTGAAAAATTGGGTGAAAGGAATTCAGGATTGGAAAATTGAAAAATTGGAAGATTAGTTTCTGAGATTTGTCTGACCGAACGTTATCGAAGTCTCTGTAATTTTTTGATTTTTATATTTCAAATTACTTACTATTCCAAATCTTCAGATTAACTCAAAACCCTGTAAATCGCAACTCATAAACCTGTACTAAGCGTCCGCCTACAGGAGGGCACGCAGTCGAAGCATCAAAAATCAAGTTACCTCAAATCAATAACCTCAATTCCAGGATATTTTTTGGGATCGAAGGCAAAGTAATCAGAAGCTAAAGTTGGAGCGGGCTTTAGATTTTTGAAGGAATAAGAGAAAATTCCTCCTTGTCCATCAGACATTTCCCAACCAAGCAGATCTTTGGAGGTTTTGTCCACCATCAACTTCACTTCCTTAAAAGGTGCATTAGCCTTCAGGGCAGTCAATTCTACCACATTTGCAAGCTTTCCCTGATAGGTTTTATCTGCTAAAAGTCTGTAATTGAAGCCTGTCTGGTACATTTTATAGATGTTAGAAGGGGTCAATTCACCTTCCATTTGAGTAGCATCGTTGATGGTTACTTCTTTGTATGTCGCCGTTTGAATATAGGTCCAAACAGTTTTTCCGTCATTGTAAATTTCTTGGTCAGGGAGTTTGAGCCGGTATTTTTCTCCACTTACTGCTATCTCGCCTGATTGACGGTCACCTGGTACTCCTGCGTCCTGATACGTGTAATCAAAACCTGCAGTAAAGCCTTTCATGCTTTGATACTTTTGACTCATCGCATCGAGCACGACTTTGGCTTTGGGATCTTTCTGGGCCGAGGCTTGAAAAGACCACATCACAAGGGAAAATAGAAGGAAAAACTGGGTTTGGAATTTCATGTAATTGAGCTGCTGGAACTGGAAATACAGCTATTACAAACTATTCAATAACCGTTCCAAACTAGCATCATCCTGAATCAGCACTTCCCTTGCTTTTGACCCTTCAAAAGACCCTACAATTCCGGCGGCTTCCAGTTGATCCACAATTCTTCCGGCTCGGTTGTATCCTAGTTTTAACTTGCGCTGAATCAAAGAAGTACTGCCTTGCTGATGTAAAACAATTAATCGAGCGGCATCATCAAAAAGTGGATCCCGGTCCGAAAGGTCCACGCTTGAAATCGAGCCGTCTCCGTCTTCTCCCACAAATTCAGGAAGTAAATAGGCATCAGAATAGCCTTTTTGCTCACCAATCCAATCGCAAATTGCATCTACTTCAGGCGTATCAAGGAATGCACATTGGATACGGGTCATTTCTGAACCGTGAGAAAGTAACATATCTCCCATTCCGATGAGTTGATCTGCCCCACCTGCATCCAGGATGGTTCTGGAGTCGATTTTGGAAGTAACACGGAAAGAAAGCCGTGCAGGGAAGTTAGCTTTGATGATACCTGTGATGACGTTGACGGAAGGTCGCTGAGTAGCCACGACAAGGTGAATGCCGATAGCTCGAGCTAGTTGAGCAAGTCGAGCGATTGGTGCCTCAATTTCCTTACCTGCCGTCATCATCAAGTCAGCCAACTCGTCAATAACTAACACGATGTAAGGCATGAAGTAATGTCCTTTCTCCGGATTGAGCTTTCTGGCGATGAACTTTGCGTTGTATTCTTTTAGATTTCGACAGCCAGCATCTTTGAGCAGATTGTATCGATTATCCATTTCGATACAAAGGGAATTGAGGGTATAGATGACCTTTTTGGTGTCGGTAATTATTGCCTCTTCAGCTCCAGGCAACTTAGCCAGGAAGTGACGCTCAATTTTGTTAAAGAGCGTTAATTCCACTTTTTTAGGATCCACCAACACAAACTTCAGCTGAGAAGGGTGCTTTTTATAAATCAATGAAGCCAAAATCATATTTAAGCCAACTGACTTTCCTTGACCAGTAGCACCCGCCATCAAAAGGTGAGGCATCTTGGCAAGATCAGCGACAAAGACCTCATTGGAAATCGTTTTGCCCAAAGCAATTGGAAGATCTTTATCTGATTTCAAGAATTTTTCTGTACCAAGCACAGCTCGTGCTGGCACTAATTCTCGATTTTTATTAGGAACCTCGATACCGATCGTTCCTTTTCCTGGAATTGGTGCGATAATTCGAATTCCCAAAGCTGCCAAACTTAGAGCAATATCGTCTTCGAGATTTTTGATTTTCGAGATCTTCACTCCCGGATCAGGCACAATTTCATACAAGGTCACAGTCGGTCCGATGGTGGCTTGAATCCCCTGGATTCCGATCTGGAAGTTTTTCAACGTAGTGACGATCTTATCCTTGTTTTCCTGTAATTCCTGCATGGATACGGTCACTTTTTTGATGTCGTATTCATTAAGCAGATCAAGCGTAGGATACTTGTATCGAGGCAAATCAAGTGTAGGATCGTACGGATCAAGATTTTCAACTTCCTTAGCAGTTTTTTCTTCCTCTACTTTGGTCACAGAGAAGTTCCCTTCCTTCACGGTGTTTTTCCCTTTGCCTTCCTCCAAAAGATTGACTTGGGGAACCTCAAATAGATCCTCTTCGATTTCTTCTGAGATTTCTCCTTTTATATCGAAAGGCAACTCAGGTTCAAGCTCCGTAGTCGTATTACTTTTCACTTCCCAAGCACTTCCGTCATCATCAATTTCTTCTTCTTCTAATTCTTCAAGTTCCTCTGATAATTCATCCTCAGTAAGGAATGGATGAGTTTTGGTGGTTTTTTTCTCAGCTGAAGAAGATCCATCGCCAATATCTTCGAGAGACTCCTTCATAGAAAACCAGTTGAGTTGCTCCAAGCCAAAGAATAGAATCACAAAAATCAAGAAGGCTCCAATAATGACTATGAAAGTACCCATTCCAAGAAATTCGCTGGAAAGCTTGGCCAACTCATAACCCAATCCTCCGGAGAGAAAACTCCAAAAAGAATAGCCCTCTACCAAAATGACGATATAGCCCAGCAAAAGACCTAGCCAAGCAGTAAAAAACACTGAAAATACAGCGTATCGGGTAAGTGAGGTCAGTGAAAATTTAAAAGTCCATCTAAAGCCGACCAGAAATAGAAATGGAGGAATCAAAAAGGCTGCAATCCCAAACCATCTAAATATTAGCCAATGAGAAGCCTGGGCCCCTAGATAACCCAACCAATTTTGTGATTCCCTTGCGGCATCTCGGACTGCTTGATCTGGATTGTTCATGACCAAACTTTGATCAGCTGGACCATTGATCAGGTAGCTGACAAAAGCGATAAAAAGGAAAATAGAAGTAGAAATCAGTAGAATTCCCAAGGTCAGAGGTAGTTGCTTGAACTCCATTTTTCCAAAAGAAAAACCTGGTTCCTTTGGTTTTGAAGGAGCTTTTTTAGCATTTTCTGCTTTCTTTCTAAACGTATTTTTAGCGGAGGTTTCTGATGCCATTTAAGCTTGAAAGTACAATTTTAATTTTAGCCAAAAGGCCATTTGAGAAGACTTACCGGGAAAAATATGCCAGAAGTCCTTTTTTGATATTTTTTATCAGTGCAGGTCCCTCATAAATCATGCCTGAGTAGACCTGAATGAGGCTTGCTCCAGCCTCCAACTTTTCAATTGCATCTGCTGCTGAATAGATCCCGCCCACACCAACAATTGGAAATGAGCCGTTTGATTTCTGATGAAGGTATCGGATGACTTCTGTGCTTCTTTTTCCAAGAACTTTACCGCTTACTCCTCCTGCACCAAAGGCTTTAACTTCGGTTTGGGAAGTGCTCAGATTCGAACGATCGATGGTCGTATTTGTAGCTATGACTCCTTGAATTCCAGTTTCTTGGACGATTTCCACGATGTCATCGAGTTGTCCGTCTGTAAGATCTGGGGCGATTTTGAGAAGAATCGGTTTAGGCTTGGATTTTTTCTCGTTTGCAGTTTTGACAGCTTGAAGGAGTTGCTTTAGGGGTTCCTTTTCCTGCAAATCACGAAGGTTTGGGGTGTTTGGAGAGCTGACATTCACTACAAAATAGTCGACATAAGGATGAAGTGCTTCAAGACAAAATAAGTAATCGTCCACCGCATTTTCATTTGGAGTGACTTTGTTTTTGCCAATATTACCCCCAACGATGACATCGGAATTTCTTTTCTTCAATCTCTCGACTGCAGCTAAAACACCCCCATTGTTGAAGCCCATTCGATTAATTAAGGCTTCATCTTGGGGAAGTCTGAAAAGGCGAGGCAGTGGATTTCCTTCTTGAGGTTTTGGTGTCAAGGTTCCAATTTCGATGAATCCGAAACCGAGCATGGCCATTTCGTCGATGAGTTTTGCGTCCTTGTCAAAACCAGCGGCCAAACCGACAGGATTTTTAAATTTCAATCCAAAAACCACTCTCTCTAACCTAGGGTCATCCAATCCAAAAGTTGATTTGACGATGGAGTTGGCGACAGGAAGATTGAAAATGGTTTTGATCAGCGTAAAGGTAAAATGATGAGCATCCTCCGGATTTTTGAGGAAAAGAAGTGGTTTGAGCAGTGATTTATACACGTCGGCTTTGGTGGATTTGAGCTTCAAAGTTAGGGATTGCAGGCAGAAAATCAGGGAGAAATATGCCTCGATATTCCATTCTTCACGAGTTCGCTTCAGTGATTAACCTGAGACCTTCCAAGGTCAGATTCCGATCGACTTCATCAAAGGTTTTCTCCAAAGTGGTCAATATCGCTGCAAGACCACCTGTAGCAATAATTGTGAATTTCAATTCAGTTTCGGCTTCAATTGCCTCGATCATTCCTTTGACCAAACCTGTGTAACCGTACAAAACTCCTGCTTGAATTGCATGAATGGTGTTTTTTCCAAGCGCAGATTCCGGTAGCTTCAGCTCCACTTCTGGGAGCTTTGATGTGTTTGAGAAAAGTGCTTTTATGGCTGTTTTAAGTCCGGGGACTATGTTTACACCAAGAATTTCTCCTTTTTTATTCACGGCTGTAAAAGTTAATGCAGTTCCAAAATCCACGATGATTATGGGCTTGTGATGCTTTGAAAAAGCTGCCATGACATTGCACATTAGATCGCTGCCGATTTCATTTGGACGAAGGGATTTGATTGGAAGTTTAACATAGCTTTTAGCAGAAATCAGGTAAGGATTTTGGCCCAAAAAATTCTGGCAAAATTGCTCGATAATTGGGTTAACTTCAGGAACAACCGAGCTGAAGCCGATTTTTTCGATTTGTGAAATATGAATTCCGTGCTCCAAAA
>CAYTXN010000200.1:0-6327 GCA_964441195.1 uncultured Limnohabitans sp. | reverse complement strand
CAACCACAATTGGGCAAGAAAATCTCTGAACTGAGAAAAGCCAAAGGACTGACTCAGGAAGAGCTGGTCGAGAAGTGCAACTTGAATGTGAGAACTATTCAGCGCATTGAGGCGGGGGAAGTGACTCCGAGAAGCTATACGGTGAAGGCTTTGTTTGAAGCCTTGGATTATCAATGGGAAGAGGTGAAGACTGGGTTTGTGGATGAGGAGCGGAAAGTGCCAGCCTATTTGTATTTAGCGTTTGCTGCCGGCTTGGTTTATTTCTTTTTGGCCTTTTTTGAAATCGGGATGGAAATAGAATGGTTAGAAGGTGGATCTTCCGATTCTAATGCATTCATCTGGGTAAAAATAGGCACATTCATTACCTATGCTACTTTCATCTATGGCTGGATAAGGCTTGAATCCATTATCCCCAATACTGTCCTGAAAATTGCACTTTGGACGATGCTTGGAGCAAATGTGGTTTTTTATGGGATGGACTTTGTCAGTCTAGTGACCGGTCAATTTGCCATCGAAGATTATTATCTGATAAAATTGAGTGGATTTGGGATTTGCTATGCCTTTTTAGGAGTGGGTTATTTGGCATACAGAAATCTTTGGTCCAACATTCCTCAAATTGTTGGAGCGCTAGGTTTGGTGGCAGGAATCTTCATATTTTCTGGTATCGGGGCGATTTTTGGATTGATTCCTTTGACACTTTTTGAAATCGGACAATTGGGATTGATGGTTTGGGCCATAAATAAAATCGGGAGAACTTCTTCTCCCGATTACGGCACTGAAAGCATAACTGTCTGATTTTTTTGAATGAATGAATCCGATTATATTCATGAGAAATCAATGAACCATGAATAACCTGAACAGAATAATCGGTTTTCTTTTTTTAGGCATTTTCTTTTTTTCTTGCGGAGAAGACCCCGTTGAGGACCCATTAAAATTGCCTGATAATTTGCAGGTGAATGTAGAGTTTTTGGGAGATGGAGTGGTGAGAGCCAACTTTACGGCCGATGACGCTGTTTTTTATAAAGTGAATTTTGGGACTCCGGGCGAAGGTTTGCGGCGAGTTGACGGCAACTCCGCCACTCATACATATACAGAGCGAGGAAATTTTATTTTGGTTGTGCAAGCACATGCTACGGAGACTGATTTTGTTGTTTCACCGCAGACAGTGACTATGAATGCCGAGGCTTTGGGTTTGGGTCCAAATGCAGGTTTTACGAGTCCTGAGAGCTATAATGGTTATAATTTGGTTTGGGCAGATGAATTTTCTGGTCCTGAGATTTCATCAGATTGGACCTTCGAATTAGGTGACGGATGTCCAGATCTTTGTGGATGGGGAAATCAGGAACTTGAGTTTTACAAAAAAGAAAATACCAGCATAAAGGATGGAAATCTGATCATCACCGCCAAGCGGGAAAGTACGGGTGGGAAAGCTTATACCTCTTCAAGAATGATCACTAAAGGGAAAAAATCCTTCACTTACGGTCGAATTGATATCCGAGCCAAACTCCCCAAAGGTCAGGGATTGTGGCCAGCATTGTGGATGCTAGGTGAAAACATTTCTGAGGTCAGTTGGCCCAAGTGTGGTGAGATTGATATTATGGAAATGATAGGCGGAAGCAAAGACAACCAAGACGGTACCGTTCATGGTACCGTTCATTGGGACAATGCCGGTAGCTATGCAAACTACGGGGGAAGCACCGAACTCCCTTTCGGCATCTTCAACGATGAGTTTCATGTTTTTTCCATAGACTGGGATCCCCAAAAAATCGTTTGGCTACTAGATGGCGTACAATATCATGTTATTGACATTACCCCTCCGGGATTGGACGAATTTCACAAGCCGTTCTTTTTTATCCTAAATGTAGCTGTCGGAGGTACTTGGCCTGGAAATCCGGATGTAAGTACTGTATTTCCTCAGGAAATGAAGGTGGACTACGTTCGGGTTTTTCAGAAAAATTAGACAATCTACTTTATCAGATTTCATCCAAAGCATTGTAAATCCTGCTCTTAACTAATTTAAGAATTTCCATATTTATTGGACTTGAGGATTCGATTTCAAGGATCTTGGGATGAATGGATGGTTCGTAAAAGTCTAAAAGTGCGCTTTCCAATTCTTGCTGGTTTTTCACTTTGATGTAATAAAAGCCAAATTCCTCAGCAAGGTGATTTGCAGAAAGCTGCTGTTTCGTTTCGAAAAATTCTTCCAGCTCAGGCTGTTTTGAAGGCCCATCGATCAATCGGAAAATCCCGCCTGCATGGTTATTAAGGATGACAATCCGAAGGTTAGGTGTTGAGTAATTGTGCCAAAAGGCATTTCTATCATAAAAGAATGCCATGTCACCCGTGATCAGGGTAACCATTTCTTTGGTGGTGAAGGTACAGCCAACAGCCGTGCTGTTTGATCCATCTATACCACTAGTTCCTCTATTGCAGATGATTTCCTGAGATCTTTTTCCAAGGAAATTCACGTAGCGTACCGCCATGCTATTTGCCAAATGGACTTTAGAGGGAGTTGGAATTTTTTTCAGTAGAAAATACAACCCCGGATATTCACCAAATTCTACTTCACCAAAAGCTTTTGGAAATGCTCTTTCTACCGATTTTTCCAATCCAGTCCATTTAGCATAAAATTCCTCATTCTGAACAGGAAGGTTTTGAGAAAGCCAATTCAAAAATTGGGTAGGCGAGCAAGCCAAAATCCGAGTCAGATGTTGGTAAGTGTCTTTCGCCTGTCCATCGGGTTGGATATGCCAATGCGAAGCTCCGATTTTTCTCAAAAATTGCTTTAAGGATTTCGAAATCACTGATTTTCCAAAACTAATCACCAAATCAGGAGCTAGACTTTGATGCAGATTTTCGTTTCCCAACCAGTGATCGTGAAGGTTGATCGTGGATTCACTTTGCAGATTGGAAATTGAATCCGTAACGATTACTGCTTTTTGATTTTTGGAAAGCTGGTCGAGTAAGGATTGAATCTGGGGATTGGGTTTTTGCTGTCCCGGAACGATCAAAATCCGACTTACATCATTTAATCTGTTTTTAATGTGTTTTAGGCTTTCTTCGCTCAGTTGGGTTTGGCTACTTACAAGAGTAAACTCTCTCGGCGTTTCAGGGAAATTAAAGTTTTCGCTTTCTGAAGGATAGAATGGTTCCCGAAGTGGAATATTAATATGTACTGGACCTGCGGGGAATTGCTTTGACAGATTAATTGCTTCATTTACAATTCGTCCAGCATGCCAAACTTGATCTTCGTCTGTGAAAGTGTCCGGAAATTGGAAGCTCTTTTTGACATGTTTTCCATATACTTCGGGCTGATAAATCGTCTGTCCATCCCACTGATTAATCCACTCTGGAGGTCGGTCAGCCGTCAAAATCAACAAAGGAACTTGTTGGAGAAAAGCCTCTGCTACAGCAGGATAATAATTCAAAGCGGCTGAACCAGAAGTACAAACTAACACGACCGGCTGCCCTAATTGCTGGGCCATACCCAATGCAATAAATGCAGCCGAACGCTCATCCGAAATCGTCCTTGCATGAATATCTGGATGGCGAGCAAATGCCAAGGTCAAGGGTGCACATCTTGAACCTGGGGACAAAATCGCATGTTCGATTCCTTTTTTGGCACAAAGAGCCACCAATTCTAAAATGGGCTGGATAATCAAGCGGATGGAGTTTGAATGAATTTACCGATGATTTTGCATTTGAGTTCTGTTTCTTCCCATTCTTTGTCAGGGTCGGATTCTTCAGTCACACCGGCACCGGCATAAAGAATTGCTTTTTCACCTTTAAAGGAGGCTGTTCGGAGATTTACAAAAATGGAAGTTTCACCTTCAATATTCACAGGTCCCAGGAATCCTGCAAAAAAGGAACGATCGAAGCCTTCATTTTCCTGCAAAAACTCATGGGCTTCTTTTCTCGGCATTCCACAGACAGCTGAAGTCGGGTGTAATAAATCCAACATTACAGATCCAAGTTGAGGGAATCCAGTGGCTTTCATATCCACTTTGAAATCAGTTCGGAGATGAAGTAGATTTCCAGCCATGATTGTTTTTGGTCCGTGTTCCTCGTATTCTCTCAATCGAATTTTCTTGAAGCAATCCACAATGTAGCGGCAGACCAAAGCCTGTTCTTCGATTTCTTTTTGGGTCCAAGCTGCCGATTTGAGAGGGTTATCGCCCGATGCAGGTTGAGTGCCTGCTAATGCCATGGTATAAAATTGCTCTTCTTTTGTTTTAATCAGCGTTTCAGGGCTAGCACCAATCCAAGTCCCGATACTAGGAATATGAAAGAAATTGACAAAGGAATTTGGATAAGCTTGAACCATTTCCAAGAAGGTTTTTCCAAGATCGAATTCCTTTGTGACCTCAATCAACTTCGTCCTTGCGGGAACTACTTTCTCTAGAATTCCTGCCCCAATTGTTACAATTCCTTGCTGGACAAGACGGATAAAATGAGTTTTTTCATTGGCTTCAGCATTTTCTGAACTGGAGGCCTCTGATTTTTCTTTAAGTAATTTTTTAATGGATTTTTTAATCGACTCCGTGGAACTTTCTGCAATTGATTTTATCCATGGTGGCAATTCTTCTTTCCCCAGTTCTTGATTTAGTTGAAAGCTGAAATATTGGTTTGATTTGATGAAAAAAGCCTTCTTATCTTCTTGATCTTCAAAAGGATGTACGATAAAACCTGCTGGAAGCTCTTCCAATACCAAGTCGACTTTTACGGGATTTTGCTCCTCATCCAAAAGAAATTCAAGCGTATTGGATTTTGGTTTTCTCCAAAGCGCAAAAGATCCATTAGAAGAAAATCCTTTAAGAAAAAGGAGATCCAGAATTTCGGATTGGGTGACGCAGGTAAAGCTTTCCGTTAGGTTCATTTTTTTTCTAAAATAGCCATTGTAATCCGGCTAATGCAGCATAACTGATTTTCTTCATTGAAAATTTTTATTTCCCAAACTTGAGTTGACTTCCCCAAATGAATAGGCTTGGCAACTCCTCTTACCTTGCCGTCTCTGACAGATTTGAGGTGGTTTGCATTGATTTCCAAACCAACGCAAGCAAATTTAGCAGTGTCAATTGTCAGGGATGAAGCGATACTTCCCAATGTCTCAGCCAATACCACATTAGCACCCCCATGTAACAATCCCATAGGTTGCTTGGTTCGAGAATCTACTGGCATAGTTGCCTCAATAAAATCTGATCCTATGTTATTGAACTCAATGCCCAAATGACTTACCATCGTATTTTGACTTGTCAAATTCAATTGATCTATTGACGGATAGGAAAGAAAAATCATTAAAATTTGGGCTAAATGAAGTTTATTTGGACTCCGAACAAAAATAGAGAAACTTGAATCGAAAAAAAATTTACCTCGTCAGGCATGGGCAAACTGACTTTAATCTTCAAGGGGTGGTACAGGGAAGTGGGATAGATGCTCCAATTAACGCAACGGGTCTAGCACAAGCTTCGGCATTTTTTGAATCGTACAAGGGTATTGAATTTGATCAACTCTATCATACCGCTCTGATTAGGACTAAGCAATCCATTCAGCAATTTATTGATAAAGGAATTCCAACTCGTGCTCTGCCAGAATTGAATGAAATTTCATGGGGTGATTATGAAGGGACGCCAATGACACCCGAAGAAGGTGAATATTATCAACACATGCTACACCAATGGCAGCAGGGTAATTTAGATTATGCAATTGCAGGAGGAGAAAGTCCCAATAAAGTCGCTGAACGAATGAGAAGAGGGATTGAACAAATCCTCAACGGTCCCGGAGAAACCATTTTAGTATGCATGCATGGTAGAGCGATGCGGATATTTCTAAGCCTGATCTTAAATTACAATCTAAAATACATGGATCAGTTCGAGCACCACAATTTATGCCTTTACTTGCTAGAACAGCTTCCGGATGATTCGTTTGTGGTAAGAAAATTTAATGACCGGGAGCACCTAAAGACTTTGAGTCAGCTCTAGTTGTTTTCGCGGCCTTTTTCTTCAAGGTTTGACTTTCTTCAAACATCGCCATGTATTGTTGATGTAGAATTTTATTTTCTGTCAAATCGTAAAGGCGAAAAGCGATATTTTGGAGTTGGACTTTTTCTCCTTCTTCAAGTTCAACAAGAAATTCTCCTAAAAAACATTCATCAAAGTCGCAGGAAGGAATCTCAATGATTAGTGCCAATTCTGAATTTCCAGAATATAATTTCGTGCTAAAAAACAAAGAAAATTGGGATTCAATTTCTCTTAGACTGGTTTTAATTTCCTTTAATTCTTTGCTTTTGAAAATCACCAAAAAAGTTTTGGTTTCGGGATCTTTTGCAAA
>CAYTXN010000199.1:2086-6351 GCA_964441195.1 uncultured Limnohabitans sp. | reverse complement strand
CGTGAGATCGCTGCACAGGGGCTTTGGGTGATATCTATTGGTTATGTGTTTTTTGCGGTTGGAATGGTACTCACTCAGGCATTCAATGGGGCAGGAGACACCAAAACTCCCGCTTGGATCAATACCGGTGTCCTCTTAGCCATGGAAGTACCTTTGGCTTATTTTCTGGCCTTTCCAATGGGCTTGAAATATTTGGGGATATTTATTGCTATCGCTTTTTGCCATTCCTTTCATGCTTTGGTTTCCCTTTATTTTTTCAAAAAGGGAAGGTGGAAGAGGATGGAAGTATAATTGACATGGCAAAAAGGGATTATGCAAATTTTTCATTGACGATGATCCATTTAACATTTCTTCAGAATCCGAGGCCTTAGGAAAGATGATTTTCTTATAGAATCAATATGTATATCCGCTTTCTTACCTGTAGCCCTATTAAATATCGTTTGAAGTTCATTAGACCGAGCTGTGGACGGTCGACTGTGGTCTGTGGACAATTAGCCGCAACTTTCTAAAGCATAATCTTAATTACTTGCAGAATTAGGGATAATCACAAAAATCATTATAACGAGGGAAGGGAATGTGTCAAATTTCCTTGTAAAACCAGTTTAAATAGGTATTCCAAATTATATTTGGCAAACTATTTGGACCTATGTTGCCCATGAGAATTTATATTGGATTGTTTTTTATCCTATTTTTTGGACTAGGACAGGTTGGAAAGGCTCAGGAAAAAAGGCCATATAAGGGAGGATACACTTTCAATAAAATGAGAGGAACGGCCGATTTTACCTATTATTTAACCGCTGAAAATGAGCCAGTTCTGGATGGTCCATTTTCTTTTTCTTACAAAAACCTGGATAGCCTTACAAAAGATAATTTAGTGAAGTTGCAAGTGTCAGGAGAATATCTTGCATATGAAAAAGACAACTCCTGGAACTATCTTTTGGAGGAGCATCAAATTGAAGTGGAGGACATTAAAGACCGTCAAATTGTCGGTAATCTTGACAGTAAGGTTTCAGAATTGACATCTAATTATAAAGCTGGACAATTAGATGGTCGATTGAATTATTCTGAGAAAACCTGGCTAAATGAAGCGTATTTAGAAACATTTCGCACGGGCAACTTGACCTTTTCTAAAGATAGACTTACCGGAAATGTTTTATTTGAAAACTTCCAACCTACGGAGTCTTATAAGATTTTTGGAAAACTGAATTCGGAAGGTCTTATGGATGGAGCTTGGGAATTTGAGTATTTCGAAAATGGGCTTGGAATGATAGAAATCCGAAGGTATGAAAATGGATTTTTGATCGGGCTACAAAAGAATAACCAGGTTACAGGGGAGAAATTGGAAGAAGTCGTTTTTTTCGATGCTATTGAAAAGTTGGATTCATTTAATCAAGGACTTGAGGTTGAATATTCCCTTTCGGATCAGTTTTTCGGTCTGACTTTTAACGATGGATTTGGGGAACGTAGCGAGGAATTCAGACAGCAGTTTAGTGGAACACAGTTGCTGGAAGACGCCTTAATTCGAGTACTTAAATTCGAAAACGAGAAGTTTGTTCAAAATGGGGAGTTGGTTAAGTCACCGATTCAGACTCGTAGATTTCGGTACGACTTGTCCGATGAAGAATTAAATAATTTTGAACAATCTGTGGAAATTTACGGGCAATTGGAGTCCTTTTTGGAAATTGCCCTAAACTCAAATTTTTTAAAGCTAAATCAAAACTCTACGGATTCCTTAGCATTTACTGTAGCATATTTCGAAAATGTACAATCGAAATTGGACTTGATCAAACCTATAATTGAAACTGTCAAATCTGGTGAGATCTATTATTTCGACCAGAATTTTTTAAAGGAAAATGTCGAAGAATTATTACCTGAGCGAGAAACGATCAGGTACCAATTTCAGTCTAATTCGTTCGAAAAAGAACTTGAATACCCCTCGGTCGAGAACTCTCAAAGTTTATCCGAGGATCTGATTGCGTATCTAAATGCTGAATTAGCAAGGTTTCGCGCATTCGACCTTTTTATCAGCAAACAGCAGCAAGCTTTTAGACAAAATCAAAATTTGGCAAGTATCGAAAAGGCCATTTTGGATCGGAAGCGAATAGTGGATAGTTTATACAGCAGTTTACAATTTGAATCAAATGAACATCAAGAATTAGTAGAAGTATTCTATACTAATTTGGCCGAGAGTCAATATCAGACACTCTTGAATACTTACAATCAACTGGAGTCATTTGAATCCAAAGCCATTCAAGGGGATCAAATTGTAGATTTACTTCGGTTCACAACCAATAGTTTGGAGGATTTAGGCAAGGTCGTCGGGTTTGCCGAGCAGATCCGGGAAATGTTTACTGTAAAGACATTTGATCCCTTTACTTTTGAAACTGAATTCGAAGTCCTGGAACAGCGAAATCTCTATCAAGCGGCAATAACGCTGGTCAAATATGAATACAGGGGCTTGCTCGAAACCAAGGATTATGAAATAGCGGAAGGTCACTTGATTAATCTGGAAAATCTGATGATTCAATTGTCTAAACTGAGGCAAAAAGATACCCGAAAACTGGAACGTGAATTAGTGAAAACCGGTGGTAATATCAACCAACTCAAAAAATTGCTTTCTCTATGAATTTCCAGATAAGTACCAGAAACTTTTTTATTGTTCTTTTCTTGATTTTGGGAATTGGAGCTGGTCTTACCCCAGCTTTAGCTCAGGATGATCTGCCGACAGAACGAAATACAACCAGTCGAAGCGAGCTATGGACAGGGATTTATACAAAGTATCGAATTGGTGAAAAGTTATATTATAACGGTGAATATCATTTTCGAACGCGTGATCAGTTGGTTCAAAATATTGCTCAGGTCTATCTAAGGTTTGGATTGTCGTATATCATAGATAAAAATTTGGAAGTCACTGCTGGATTTGTGACACCCTTATATTGGGCCCCACCTGAATTTGACAATGTGGAAGAGCCTTTTGATAAAGTGGTTCCCCAATACCGGCTTTGGCAGCAATTTCTATTTGTACAGTCAATTTCCAGAGCAAAAATTTATCATCAGATCCGAACCGAACAGCGCTGGAGAAGAGATTGGCTGGTAGATTCCCCGTTTGAGCTGACATTCCGCTGGAGATATAAATTGGCGACTTACATCCCCCTGAATAATTACAAACTTCAAAAAGGGACAATTTTTGCTTCTTTGAACAATGAGATTTTCATCCAATCCGGTAAAACCATCATTTTAAACCCATTTGAAGAGAATCGGACGTTTTTGGGTTTGGGCTACATCCTTAATGAGAATTTACAGTTCCAGTCAGGATATACTTTTAGTTTCCAGCAACGACCACGAGGGGTTGATTATATCAACCGTGGGTTGGTTAGAATTTCTATTTACCACAATCTGGATTTCACCAAGCGAAAGCGTGATGAAGTCGAATTTCAGCCGTTGTTTTGATTGTTTCTTCCAGACAGATTTTTTTGTAACGATTTTACTTGTTCTACCATTTAATCCTTTTTGGTTAAACTTTTTATATTTGATGTTTTTATCCTACAAAAATGGTAGGGAATATAGATTAAGTTTTATTTTTGGGTCAGATTCTTCTCTCGACCTATTAAATTCATGCAGAAACTTATTCTACGACTCAGAAACGAGCCTTTTTGGACCATGTTCTTTGCATTCGCGGCAATGATTTTTTTTCTGATGGTCACACAGACTTTGACTCAATCAATTAAAAGCTGGGAATTGGACACCGAAATGTTCCTTTGGTTTTTGCTGGTTGGGTTTGTCGCTCAGAGTATCGATGGCGCCTTAGGAATGGCGTATGGGGTGAGTTGCAATTCGATTTTATTGGGTATAGGGATTCCGCCTGCAGCAGCTTCTGCCTGGGTTCATTTTGCTCAGGTGTTTACGAGTCTTGCTTCAGGGATTTCCCATTGGAAAATGGGAAATGTAGATTGGAAATTGGCTAAGAAACTCCTGATTCCGGGAGTTATCGGATCAATGATTGGTGCATTTTTATTATCCAATGTCGATGGAGATATGGTCAAGCCAGTTATCGCATTCTACCTCTTGGTAATGGGTTTTGTGATTCTAAGAAAAGCATGGAAAAGCCACCATGCCACCAAATTCAATCGGGAAAGTCGGAGTCTTCCTGTATTAGCCACAACCGGAGGATTTGCTGATGCCATTGGTGGGGGAGGTTGGGGGCCTATCGTCAACAGTACTTTGTTGAGCAAAGGTAAAATCGCTCGCTACGCCATTGGAACAGG